>NZ_RBIJ01000001.1:689301-859216 GCF_003633725.1 Brockia lithotrophica
GGATAAGCACGTCGACGACGCGGCGCGCCAAGAAGACCTCACGGCAAGCATCGCCGCTTCCGAAGAGGTACAGCCCGCGAAAAACCCTCTCCCCCCTGGCGTGGAGGAGCCGTACTGCGATTGCCTCGCGGATAAGCTCCGTCCGCCCGCAGATTGGCTTCCGACGCGTTACTCTAAGTCGCTTTGGGCTTTGCGGGAGCTTCCGACTTCGGAAGAGATTAAGGAGTACCAGGAACGGGAGCGGAAGCAAAACCTCAAGCCGCAGAGCTCTAAGGAGTTCCTGATGTCTCATGCAATGATTCCTGCTATGGATGGTGCGGCGCATCCTGTTACGGAACCTAGGGCTGACTGGAATGCCTTGGTCGGTTTTACTGAAAAGCCATCCTTTGTCAAAGGCTACTACGATCCACAGACTTACATCGACCGCATTCGTTTTGAGTATCTTGGCCCTGATTATTACAAAGGTCCTATCCCTGGGAGCCGCGTAGAAGAGGCGTTTATGGAACGTTATGCTGTCTCTTCTGTGAGCCCTGATGAGAATCCCATAGCTTGGTCTCCAGAGTTCCTTCAGCGTACCGGTGGGAAGCCGCTAAAAGATGCACCTGATGCCTACGATCCAGAAGCGGGACTTCTTTGGGATCAGTTGAGCCCAGATGTTCAATGGATTTCCCCTCTTAGTTTTTCTACTGGTGAATTCTCTAGAGTAATTCTCCTCGATTACAAACTCGATGAAAAGGGCCACCTCAAGGAGTTCACGTTCCGTCCTGTGGGTCACCGTGAGTCTTTTCGAGTGCACATTGCGAATCCGATCGAGAGCTTCATTCTGAACCGCTTTTGGTCGGGATTTCCGTGGTACGATAAGAACACGGCGCCGATGCTTCCTGCGAATAAGGAAAACGAGCAGTACTTGCAGGATCTCATTCGCTACCGTCAGCCTGTGTTGATCCGTTTGGCGGATAGTTTTCCTCGTAGGACGCCAATGGAATGGATACGTTGGACTAAGAATGAGGAGTACATTCACGCTTATGATCCCATGGACAACAAGGTGGTGTTTGAGGCTACGATACCGAAGAAAGGAATTCCGAATACATTTGTGCGTTATTACTACGGTGGTGACTTTGTGTTTGAACTTTCTGAGCGCGCTTTTGATTCGATAAGAATGTTTATCACACAAGCAGAAATACAACCGGAACTCGCAGAAAAATTCTTAAAAGAAAAACCCGAAGAGACAAAAGAAAAGATAGAAAAGCAATGGAACGTAGCTTGGACAGGATTCAAAGATTTCAACAGGAAAAAAGAAGGATTATACACTTACAACTACAGCTTACGAGAACGTCTCGTACTTCTTGCGCCTCCGTTCACTGGAATTAAAGAGTACAACGGACCAATCAAGTTCCCGTACGAGAACAACCCGGAATGGAAGAAGGATCCAAAGGGATTTTCAAGAGAGTACGGTTTTTCTTACACAGGTTACCCTTTTAATTAAGTTTTTGACTACGCCGCCAGTTTATCGGCGGCGAATTTTCATTGGGAGGTGTATTTAATGTTAAGAAAGCGCATTGCTATTTTGTTTGTTATAGACGCGCTTTTATCTATGTTTGTATGGCCCGTTCCATCTAATGCTGAGCTAGTGGGGGTGCATCTTTCTACTGGAAATGCGAGTCCAGAACTGCTTTTTTAAACCGAATAAGCACTTAGCTACAACTGAGATGATTTTTTTAAATAAATAAATTGAAAGGATTTACGTATCTCGATGTACGTGGAAACCAAAGTTTTAACGTTTCTTTAATCAATAATAATATTCTTGTGTGTATTTCTCCTAAAAATTACCAAAACATTATACAAAGAATCCTATAGATCGCAACGGACCGGTTTTTTCGAACGATCGGAGATCGACGACTGTGCAAAAAGAAAGGGGGGTGTTCCGGCGGGAGAGTCCTAGCGATGTACAACTCTCAGGCCGGTAGAGTTTAGCTCTTGTATCCCTTTTCCTTGGCATAGCAAACAGGCGCGCCGATAGCATCTCTCTGCCAGATCGTAACCTCTAACCCACAACGGCGCGCGAAAACCGGATCCTGCGTCAGCTCGGCATGCGGAAAACCAAGCGAGGTAGTACAGTTGGCATTCCATTCCGATCAAACGCCGGGATCCTCCAAACCTGCGGCATCGAGGACATCGTCGCGTCGGAAGAGCTCGGCAGGCGAACCCCGGAAGAGAACGGTGCCCTCAGAAAGCACGACCACGTCCTCCGCCCAACGGGCGACGAAACGCATGTCGTGCGTGGCCACAACGAGATCTACGCCAGAGGCAAAGAGGTCCTCGAGAATGGCCAAGAGGAGACGACGACCCCGGGGATCGAGGAAGGCCATGGGTTCGTCGAGGAGGAGAACTTCAGGTTCGGCGGCGAGGAGGCCGGCAAGGGCGACGAGTTTCTTCTGTCCGAAGGAGAGCTCCCGCGGCGGGCGGTCGGCGAGGGATTCGATGCCCAGCCGCGCCAGGGCAGCGCGAGCCCGGCGTTCCGCTTCTTCCCAGGGCAGGCCTCGGTGCAAAGGCGTAAAGGCCACGTCTTCGAGCACCGTGAGAGAGATGAGCATGTCGTCAGGGTCTTGAAAGAGGATCCCGACGCTCTGCAGGAGCTTCTCCCGTTCCCGTGCCGGAAGGGTGGGTGCGGGATAGACCTCCGTGCCCCGAAACGCGACGCGTCCCTTCTCGGGCGTAAAGAGACCGCGGAGGACGAAGAATGTCGTCGTCTTGCCCGAACCGTTGGCTCCGACGAAGGCGACGCGCCTTCGTCGCCGCAAGACGAAGTCCACGCCGCGAAGGGCCCACGGTGACCCCTCTCGGTAGCGGAAGTGCACGCCTTCTACGCGAAAGAGCTCTTCGGACAGCGCAACCGAATACTCCGCAACGGACACCACACCGCTCGACTTCCTTTCTCGGCGGGCGACCGCCCGCCCTCTGGGTCGGGCAACCGCCCGAACCGCCTCAAACTCCGATTTCCGAACTCAACGCCGCCAAAGCGTAAGGGCTATGACCCCCGCGTAATCCCACACCACCACCGCGAGCACCACGGCAACGAGGAGGACGAAGCGCAACGCCTCCCCGGGAAGCGCGGGAGGAAAGGGGCGCCCGAGGAAACGCCCGGAAAACCCGCGGGCCCGAAGGGCCAACGCCGTCCGCCGACTGCGTGCCTCCGTGCGCCAGTAAAGAGCGCCGAGGAGACGGGCGAGGGTACGGGTGGCGCTCACGGTAAAGAACCGCCCTTCGCGGAACCCCCGAGCCCGAAGGGCGAGACGCATGCGCGCCGCTTCCTCCGCCAGATGTTCCCCGTAGCGCACGGTATAGGCGAGGAGGAGGACGAAGACGTCGGGCACGCGCCACGAGGACAGCACGCGAAAGACGTCGTCGAGGGACGTCCGGGCGAAAAGCCACGCGAGTAGGAGAGCGACAAAGGCGAGGCGTGTCCCGTACAGCGCCGCCTGGGCCAGCCCGGCCGCGGGCGTAGCCGCGAGGAGCGGAAAAAAGATAAAGAAAAAGACGATCCAGGGCAAAACCACCGCGAGGCGGCGGGAGCTTTGCAGGATCCCCTGCCGCCCTACCTCCGCAAAGAAAAGGAGGGCCGCACCGAGATCCAACGCGGCCCCCGCGACGGGGGTGCGGACGCTCACCCCGAGAAAGGCGGCGAGGAGGACCAAAGCGACGCGGTACGGGGGGTGTCGGAGGACGCTCCGGTTTTCCTGGATCACGGTTTTTCGGAACTCCTCCCGTTCGAAGCGGGGCGTCCGTCCGAATCCGCCCCCGGGCGCGGGGCGAGAAGCCGACCTACGCCGACGAAGACGCCAAACGCGAGAAGGACGCCCAACACTCCCGCCGCGGCCGTGGATGCCCCTTCGGGGAGCCCGGGAATCTGGTACTCCGCAAAGGGGGCGTGAAACACCTCGCGCGCCCGCTCCATGTACCCGAGCTGTTCTCCGGCGGTCTCAAATCCGTCCGGATAGTTGGAAGAAACGAGGGACAACAGGCCGCCGACGACGAGGGCGATGACGAGCCACCACACCCATCGCTTCACGGGCGCATCCCCCCCGCGTACCCCGAGGCGCCGAAGTGTGTGCGAAAGGCGAAGGGTAGGAGGACCGCCGTGATCAACCCTTCTCCGATCCCGATGAGGGCGTGCCAGTAGAGGAGCGCCTGAAAGGCAAGGGCGTAGGAGACGACCCCGGAAAGCCCAAGACCCAAGGCAGCGGTTGCCGCCGCCGCCACAGCGCTCGTCCACCCGGCCACAAACCCCTTGACCGGGACGGAAATGCGCCCTAGGGCGTCGTACACGAGCCGGCCGACGAGTGGGCCTACGATCGCCATGTCTAGGATGTTCATCCCGAGGGCGGTGATCCCCCCGTCTTGAAAGAGGAGCGCCTGCAGGACGAGCACCGTGGACATGATGAGCGTCGCGGGCCAAAAGCCGAAGATGATCGCCGCAAAGGCGCCGCCCAAAAGGTGGCCGGAAGTTGCCGCACCGAGAAGCGGGAAGTTCACCATCTGTGCGGCGAAGATGAAGGCCGCCGTCGCTCCCATCGCCGGAAGGCGTTCGGCATCGAGCTCCCGCCCCACCTTGCGCGCCGCAACGGCGAGTACGCCCAGAGAAAGCGCTCCCGCGCCGAGGAGCACCGGAGGCGAAAGGATCCCGTCGGGGATGTGCACGACACATCCCTCCTGTCACAAAAAGTTCACAAACCTTCCACCTCCAACTTTACACCCGCCGTGGCACGAATGCAATGCGCGAGGTGCGGGTCGTGTACAAAAGGTCCGTTCAACGTACTCATTCCCTAGCCTAAAAAAAGACACTCCCGCCCCCATACTCGCCCGGAAAACAAAAAAGCCCGGGCTCTGAGGCCCGAGCTCAAGTGTCTTCCCGGCTTTCGTTTTCGAGGAAACTCGACGAGAAGGTACGGAATCACGTGGAAAGCTCAGACGGAGGAACTTCCGGGCGTGCGCGGCGCGGAAGGAGGAATGTGAGGAAGAGCGGTACGAAGAGGATCCAAAAGGAGACGCGGAAGGCGTCGTTGATCCCGGCGACAAAGGCCGCCTTTTGTACCGTACCGAAGAGCTGAAGGCTCAAGGCGTTTTGCGCAAGGGGAATGGGCACACCTAGGCTCGCCATCCCGTGGACGACCTGGGCGAAGATTTCCGAACGCACGGGCCCAGAAAGGGCGTCCGCCGAAGAGCCAAGGTGGGCTTTGGTGGCCTGAGACATCACCGTGACGAGAAAGGACGTCCCTACGGAACCTGCCACCATGCGGATCGTATTTTGCATCGCTGTGCCGTGGCTCTGGAGGGACTGCGGGAGGTAGTTCATCCCCACGGCCATGAGCGGCATCATGTAGAACCCGAGACCGATTCCGCGAAGGGTGTACAGCCAGATGAGGTGTTCGTACGTGGTCTCCAAGGTGAGGTGGGAGAAGGCATAGGTCGTGATGAGGGTGATGAGAAACCCGAAAAAGGCGAGGGGGCGCGGACCGAAGCGGTCGAAGAGCGCTCCGGCGACGGGAGAAAAGAGCCCCATGACGAGCGATCCCGGAAGGAGGAGGAGTCCCGCCTCGAGGGGCGTAAAGCCCCGGATCGTCTGGAGGTAGAGGGGCAAGAGTACCATCGCCGAGTACATGGCAAAGGTGGCCAAAGAGCCAATGAGGAGACCGAGGGTAAACACGGGAGAGCGGAAGACGCGGAACTCGAGGAGCGGGGTGTCCTGGGTGAGGGAACGGAGGACGAAAAACCCCACGAAGAGCACTCCGAGGACGATGGTGGTGAGAACCTCCGCATCGCCCCATCCCTTGGTACCCGCCTCGCTCGTCCCGTAGAGAAGGGAGCCAAACCCTACGACGGCAAAAAACGCGCCGAGCGGATCCCACTTGGGTCGCGTGATCGGGATGATGGGACCGAGCCAGAGCACCGCGAGGAAGATGTCCACGAGGATAAAGGGCAAAAAGAGAAAGAAGAGCATCCGCCAATGGGCGTACTCGACGATCCAGCCGGAAAGCGTGGGCCCCAGGGCGGGGGCGAGGATGAGGGCGAGGCCCATGACGCCCATCGCCTTCCCGCGTTGCTCAGGCGGAAAGATCGTGAGGAAGACGGCCATCATGAGGGGCATCATGAGGCCGGCGCCCACCGCCTGAAGGACGCGCCCCGCAAGGAGGACGTGAAAGGTCGGAGAAAATCCGGCGACGAGGGAGCCCACGAAGTAGGCCCCCATCGCCGTAAGGAAGAGCGAGCGCGTCGAGTACGTGTGCATGAGAAAGGCGCTGATCGGCACGAGCACGCCGTTTACGAGGAGGTACGCGGTCACGAGCCACTGGGCGGTCGAAGCGGTGATGTCAAAGTCCTGCATGATGTGGGGAAGCGCGATGTTCATGAGCGTCTGGTTGAGGAACTCGAAAAACGCCCCAAGGATGAACACGAACATGATCTTCATCGGTGAGGCCGGAAGGTCCTGCGGGCGCTCGAACGCCCCCTGCACCACGGTCACGCGAACCCCTCCCTTCCCGTTCCCATTCCCGATGCGCCTCTGAGACAAAGGGCGCTTACCTCAGCCTCGCGCGCCTGCGCCAGGGCTGCGCGACCGCCCTTCAGCGGCTGCGCGCGATCTTTACCGTCGCCGAGAGCCCGGGGACGAGCTGGACGTCTTGCGGCACCGAGCTGAGTTCGATCCGAACGGGAAGTTTCTCCGAAGTCTCGCCCGTCCCGGGAAGCGTGGGTAGAAGGGAAAACATGCCTTCCGTGTACAGCCCCTTCTCCACAACCTTCCCTTGGAGCTTCGTCCCGGGATAGGCCGTAAGCCAGACCTCGACGTCGTTCCCCACGGCCACGTCGGGGTAATCCGCTTCGGATACGAGGGCACGGACGTACAGCTTCGAAAAGTCGAAGGCGTAGGCAAGGGGCGTCCCCGCCCCGACGAGCGAGCCCTCCTCTTGAGAACGAAGGACGATCGTCCCGTCTTGAGGCATCGTGATGGGCACGCGCACGCGCGCAACCTCGCCTGCGGCCTGCCCCGAAGCCCCGGAAGTGCTGGATTGCGCGGCACCGGGCTGACCGGAAGCCCGGGGAGCTCCGGGTTGCGCACCGCCGGAAGGCGCTCCGGAAGGGGACTGCGTCCCGCCGGACGTCGGCGCGCCGGACTGAACCGTGCCTGGGGCTCCCGCCGCCCCCGCGCCGGGGGTCTGTTGCGGGAAGCACACGTACCCGAGGACGTCGCCGGCCTTGTAGGTCTTCCCCACCTCCGCCGTGAACTCGACGAGCTTGCCGTTTTGCGGTGCGACGATCGTGATCTTCGTCCCGTCTACCTTGGCATCCTTCACCAGTACGTAGGTGCTTCGTTCCTTGTAGAGGTGGATTCCGTAGTACGCACCGACTACCGCCACCGCAAGCGTGAGAAGGATGGCCACCGTCCACGCCACTTTGGCCCACGACTTCGACATCGCGCACCCTCCCTTGCAGATTCAACCCGTTATACTCCGCGTTCCGCGTCCGAAGTTCCTGGACCCAACGCTTCGTCGAGAATTCTAAGGCTGCGAACGCAACTCTCGAGGAGGTCCTCCCCCAGCTTCTCCAAAATCTCCGCAAAGCGTGCGGCGATCCGCCTCTCGATCTCTCGGTAGAACCTCTCCCCGTCCGGCGTCACCCGAAGGCGGACGATGCGGCGGTCGCCCGGATCGACCTCCTTTTCTACGTATCCCCTGCGCACGAGCCCTTCTGCCGTAGCCGTGACGAAGCTCTTGCTCACGGAAAACCCTTGGGCCAAACTCCCTACAGACACCGGCCCGTGCTCCAGCACGTACCGAAGGATGGCCAGCTCGGCAAACGAAATCTCCTGAACTTCGCGGGCTATTTCCTGCTTGATCCGATGACCGACCTTGCGGAGCAGGTGGTAGAACTCTGCCAGGTATTCTTGCCGCCCCCGATCCACCACCTCCCCCTCCCTTCGCGTCCATACTGTTCGTTAACTAAACGAACGAACCGAACGCCAACCATTATGCCCCGCCCCACGGCGGTTGTCAAGGGAAGCGGGCGAAGCGACCGCTCAGAAAAAAGCCCGGCGGAGGCGCACGCCTCCGCCGGGAGGCTTTTCGTATACGCCTTCCCCGGGAATGTCCTTCTCCGGATACGGATGCCGGGCGGTCGGGGCGCCGGGAAAGGCGGGCGTGCACCTCCCCGAACGTTTCCTCTCCCCGACCTTTCGTTTCCGGAGGGGGCAGGACCGCTTCGGAGGCAAGGCCCTCGACGGGTTCACCCTCCGACGACGAGACGCTCGGGATCGGCGAAGCGGCGTATGAGGTCGGCCACGCCGGCCACGAGGGCGAGGCGGTTACGACGGACGTCCGGATCGGGATCCATGACGAGGACGTCCGTAAAGAACCGGTCGATGGCTTCGGCGAGGCCGCGGAGGCGCGCAAGTCGGCCCTCCCAGGTCAAGGTCCCCCAGTCCTCCCGAAGTTCCCGCCACAGAGCATGCAGGTCCGCCTCCGCACCCTGGCGGAAGAGGGACGGATCGGGTTGGGGCGATCCCGCGAGGTACCCTTCCTCGCGGCCTTTGCGCGCCATGCGCGTCGTCCGCACCCACTGTTCGATCGTCCACTTCGCGTCTTCCTCGCCCTTGAAGCGCGCGAGGAGTCGTGCGCGCTCTTCGGCTTCGTGGACGACGAGCCCGTCCTCGCCGGCGTCCGCCTCGAGGGACGCCTGGACCACGTCGTAGGGAAGGCCCTCTTCTTCCAAGGCGGCGCGCAGGCGTTGCGCGAGAAAGCCGTGGACTTCGTCGAGCACCGCCTCGGTCACGACGTGCCCGAAGGCGGCGTACGCCGACGCGACAGACTTGAGAAGGGCGGAAAGTCCCACAACGCGGCTCCCTTCGCGTCCGATCTGCCGGAGGATCTGGACGACGCCGTTGGCCGCCCTTCGAAGGGCAAAGGGGTCTTCGGATCCGCGGGGGACGATTCCCACGGAAAAGAAGCCCACGAGCGTGTCCAAGCGGTCGAATACGGCGAGCCAACGACCCGCGGGGGTTGCGGGGAGTTCGTCGTCCGCCCCTCGGGGGAGGCGGTGCTCGAAGATGGCCCTCGCGACTTCTTCCGGTTCGCCGTGGTGGCGGGCGTAGATCTCCCCCATCCGGCCTTCGAGTTCCGGATACTCGTTTACGAGTTGGGTGGCGAGGTCGAACTTCGCCAGCGATGCCGCCCGGCGCAGGACGGCTGCCCCTTCGGGAGAAAACCCGAGGGCTTCGGCGAGGTCGTCCGCAAGGCGGACGAGGCGGCGAACCTTGTCCCCCACGCTTCCGAGTCGCTCGTGAAAGACGATGCCTTCGAGGCGCGGGAGGTACGCCTCCGGCGGGTACCTCAAGTCGCTTTCGTAGAAAAAGCGCGCGTCCGAAAGGCGGGCGCGGATCACGCGCTCGAACCCGCGGCGCACGACGTCTTCTCCCCGGCCGGCACCGTTGCGCACGGCGACGAAATACGGGGCGAGGCGACCGCCCGCGGTGCGCACGGCGAAGACGCGCACGTGCTCGCGCATCGTCGTCTCGAGGACGACGTCGGGAACGGCGAGAAAAGAGGGATCGAAGTGCCCGACGAGGGCCGAGGGCCATTCCACGAGGTTCGTCACTTCCGCGAGGAGGTCGGGGTCGCGGGCGACTTCCGCCGCCTGTTCCGCCCCCACGGCTTCCGCGAGCGTGCGGAGGGCGCGGGCGATCTCTCCCTCCACCGCCTCCCGCCGCTCGCGGGGATCGGCGAGGACGAAGAGTTCCCGGAGGACGTCCGCGTAGGCGTCCGCCGCGGGAATCTCTCCCTCCCCGCCGAGGACGCGGTGCCCCCGTGTCTTTCGGTCTGCACAGACGGGGCCGAGGCACAGGGGAAGCACCTCTGTGCCGAAGAGGGCGACGACCCAGCGAATCGGACGGAGGAACCGGATGGGCGCCTCCGTCCAGCGCATCGCCTTGGGAAAGGGTAGGCCGAGCACGACCTCGCCCGTGGCGGCGAGGAGCTCTTGTGCCGGACGGCCAGGCTCGCGGCGAACGCCAAAGACGTAAGCCGCGCCCCCCTGTTCGGCGACGTACAAATCCTCTAGGGCGATCCCACGCGACGCGGCAAACTTGCGCGCCGCTTCGTTCCAGGATCCGTCTGGGGCGAGCGCTGCCTCGCGCCGCGGCCCGCGGAGCACCTCTTCGCGCGGAAGGGAGTATTCGGACACGTCGATGATCTGCACGGCAAGGCGGCGAGGGGTCGAGTACGCCCGCGCTTCGCCGTGCGGCAGGTGCACGTCGTCCAAGTACGCGAGGATGCGCCTGAGGAGTTCTTCGCGCGTGGCGTCGATCAGGCGCGCGGGAAGTTCCTCTACGCCAATCTCCAAAAGAAAGGTCCTGCCCACCGGTTGCCAGCTCCTTCTTCGGTTGCCTTACGGGAAACCGCTCGATGCGGGGGACTTTCAGGTGCTCGCCCGCCCGGATTCGGGTACTGGAAGTCCACACGGGGTACGCCGTGCACCGTTCCGGATCGCATTTTCCGGAACATCACGCGCCCTTCGCTTCTGCCCGAAGAAGTGGGTACCCGAGGGATTCCCGTTGGGCCACGTACGCGCGGGCCACCTCGTTGGCGAGGCGGCGTACGCGCGCGATGAGCCCCGCCCGTTCGCTCACGGAAACCGCCCCTCGCGCGTCGAGCACGTTGAAGGTGTGGGACATGCGGAGGACGTAGTCGTACGCCGGTAGGACGAGTCCTTCCTCCAAGGTGCGCCGCGCCTCCCGTTCGTACGCCGCAAAGAGTTCGCCCAAAAGTCCGACGTCCGCCACCTCAAAGGAGTACTTCGAGTGTTCGTACTCCGCCGTGCGGAAGATCTCGCCGTACGTCACGCCGGCGCCGTACTCTACGGAAAACACGTCGTCCTTGCCCTGGAGGTACGCGGCGATCCGTTCGAGTCCGTAGGTGATCTCCACGGCGATTGGATTGAGTTCGAGTCCCCCGACCTGCTGAAAGTACGTAAACTGGGTGATCTCCATCCCGTCGAGCCAGATCTCCCACCCGAGGCCCCACGCGCCCAGCGTCGGCGCCTCCCAGTTGTCCTCCACGAGGCGCACGTCGTGTTCCCCCAGGTCGAGCCCGAGGGCGCGGAGGCTCTCCAGGTATACGTCGACGACGTCTTCCGGAGCGGGTTTGAGAATCACCTGGTACTGGTGGTGCTGGTACAGGCGGTTGGGGTTTTCCCCGTAGCGGGCGTCTGCCGGGCGGCGCGACGGCTCCACGTACGCCACGCGCCACGGCTCCGGCCCGAGCACGCGAAGAAAGGTCATCGGGTTCATCGTCCCCGCTCCGACCTCTACGTCGTGGGGCTGGACGAGGAGGCACCCTTGTCCGGCCCAAAAGCGGTGCAGGGCGAGGACGATTTCCTGAAACGAAGGACCCATGGGAAAGCCTCCCCGTCTCTGTAACGTCTCGGCGCAACCTGCGCCTTCGTCTATGTCTCTTTCGCCGTCTCGCTCTCGGGTTCCTCTCCCGCGACGAGGAGCGGACGGGAAATTTCCCGCGCCACGCGCTTCGCGTGTAGGGGTGCCGGCCAGTGATGGGCCAAAAAGACGTCCATGTGGCGGGCAACTTCGTCGATCGTGTCCGGCTTCGCCGTGAGGCGGCCGATGCGCCCCGGAGGGAGTTGGGCGAAGGCGCGCAGAAAGTACAAGGCCGCCGAGGAAAGCGGGTAGGCGTCCGAGAGCAAGGGGGTGCAGTCGGCACACACCGCCCCGCCGGCTTCGGAAGAAAAGGCGACGAGGGGGACGTCTTCTCGGCCGCAGCGGGCGCAGCGGTGGAGTTCCGGGGCGAGCCCTTGGGCGCGAAGCGTCGCGAGCTCCAAGTAGGCCGCGACGAGTTCGGGCGGGTCGTTCCCCGCCAGCCGGCGCAGGTACCACAGGTAGACGTCGTACAAAGGACGCGCGTCCCGGTCCTCGCCCACGTGCTCGAGGAGTTCCGCGCCGTACGCCGCCCAGGCGAAACGCACCGGGTCTTCCTCTAAGGGAGGGAAACGTTCGAGGAGTTCCGCCTGTGTGACCGTGCCCACTTCCCTCGTCTTCCGGTACCGGACTTCGACGACGCGAAACGGTTGTAGGACCGCATGCACCCGCGACCCGAGCTTGCGTCCGCCGCGGGCGATGAGCGGGAGACGTCCTTGGGTCTTGCCGAAGAGCACGACGAGGAGATCCCGCTCCCCGTACGGGCGAACGCGGAGGACGACGCCCTGCTCCCCCTCCTTCATCTCCCTCGCTCCCTTCCCCGGCGCGCGCCGCTTTCGCCGCACGGGGCGATCTCCCCGTCAGGCGTCCGCATCCGGCGGCAAAAGCTCCGCCCGCCCTTCTGGCCGATCTGTCCGCCCTACCTTCCGTCTCGGTCGGGGGTACTCCTCGGCAAATTCCACGAGTTCCCCCCGGGAATCTTCGCCCGCCTTCGAGGCAAGCCTTGCTGAACGGCCGGCGTATTTGTACAGGAGGTACGACTCTACGAGACCCGTCCGCTCGAAGAGACGCCAATACGGATTGGACACGGTCGTTCACCCCTCCTCGTCCGGAGGAACCTTTCTGTACGTGCCCTTCCTCCCCATCTAGGTTTCCCACGGCGGTCCGCCGGCGCCATGCCAACTCGTACCGCCCCGGGTACGCCGTGTCCCTCCGCTTCCCTCTCCCCATTTCGGCGGTTCGGCGTCGGCGGGCCCGTTCCCCCGACGCGCCGCGTCGGTGTCTCTCGAAATAGCACCCCATGTTTTCCTGAACAAACAGGTCGGCACCCTTACGTGTCGCGGTAGCCGAACTCGCGGAGGAACGTCGGTCGGTCGCGCCAGCGTTCGCGCACGCGCACCCAGAGCTTGAGGAAGACCTTTTTGCCGAAGCGTTCCTCGAGCTCGCGCCGCGCCGCCGTCCCGATTTCCTTGAGCTTCGACCCGCCCCGGCCGATGAGGATCGCCTTTTGCCCCTCCCGCTCCACGGTGATGACCGCCGAAAGGGAGAGAAGCCGATCCGTCTCCTCCCAGCTCTCGATCTGCACGTCCACGGCGTGCGGCACCTCCTCTTCTGTCAAGAGGAGGATCTTTTCGCGGATGATCTCTGCCGCGTGAAAGGCCTCGGGACGGTCGGAAAGGACGTCGGGGGGGTAAAAGTACGGCCCCTCTGGTAAGTAAGCGAAAACCAAGTCCACGAGTCGGTCGAGCCCCTCCCCGCGCAGGGCGGATACGGGCACGATCTCGCGAAACTCTCCGGCGTCCTGTACGCGCTCGATGAGCGGGAGGACGAGGGCGCGGTTCGGCAGGGCGTCGATCTTGTTGAGGACGGCAAAAACGGGAACCGCCGAGGGGAAGAGCTCGCCGGCGATGCGCGCGTCGCCTTCCGTCCAACCACGGGAGGCGTCGATCACGAAGAGGACGAGGTCGACGTCGCGCAGGACGCGCCGGGCGCTTTCGTTCATCCACTCGCCGAGTTTGCTCTTGGGGCGGTGGATCCCCGGCGTATCCACAAAGACGATCTGGCCGCGTTCTTCCGTGTACACGCCGCGGATGTTGTGGCGCGTCGTCTGAGGTTTAGGCGTGACGATCGCGACCTTCGAACCCACCACGGCGTTGACGAGGGTGGACTTGCCCACGTTGGGCCGGCCGACGACGGCCACGAATCCGGAACGCCGCTTCGCCTCCGGAGCGTTCACGCCTCTCCCTCCCTTCCCCCGCCACGCGGCCCTGCCCCGGTTTCGGAGGATCGGACCTCCCCGCCCTCAAAAGATGGCCCGTGTCCATTCCCCTCCCCGGTCCCGAGAAGCGCGCCCCCCTTCTCTTGCCGCAGGAGGTCATCCGGAGCAAAGAAAAAGGGAAGGAGTTCTTCGACCGTGGTGAGGAGCACTTCCCCGCGGAGGTTGGCGAGGATCACGGGCATCGTTGGGGGACAGAGCTCTGCCATCACTTGGCGACAGGCACCGCACGGCGGGACGGGACGGGGGGCGTCGGCCACGACGTAGAGCGCGCGAAATTCGCGTTCGCCCTCTGCGTACGCCCGATACAGGGCAACCCGTTCCGCGCACATGGAGAGGGGGTAAGCCGCGTTTTCGATGTTGAACCCTTGGACGTACGCGCCGGAACCCGTACGCACCGCCGCACCCACGGCAAAGTGTGAGTACGGCACGTAGGCGCCTTCGCGCGCCTCTACGGCCCGACGAAGCCCCTCGCGATGTTCCGGCGGAAGCGCTTCCCACGTCGTCTGTTCCACGATTCGACCTCCTGAACCGGCTTCCCGACTTCGGGAGGGCTACATCCGCTCGAGAACGCCGAGGCCCAGCCACACGGCAAACCAAAGAAAGACGTGAAGCGGGCGCCGAGGGCCGGAAAAGGCGAATACGTAGGCAAGCGGAGGCAGAACACATGCTACCACAGGAAGGGGGAAAAAGGAAGCGCGCCAATAGAGGAGGGCGAAAAGGACGTCCGCACCCAAGGCCAAGAAGTCCCTGGGAAGGAAAGGGAAGGACGTCGCGGCAAACGTCCGCACCCCGCCCGAGACCTGGGGGTCCGAGGCAGAGGGCCTTCCTCCGTCCGAGGTACGGCCCTCTTTCGGTCTTCCGCCCAAGGCGATTCCCAGGGCGAGCCCGGAGGCGACGAGCGCACCCCATACGAGGAATTCGGTCGGTACGCGGCCGCGGAGTTCAAAGGCGCGTGTGGCAAACGGCGGGAGGAGGACGATGATGCCCACCGCGAGGGCAAAGGCGGCGGAGAGGAGCACGGCCGCCGCGGACAAATCCTTGGCCGCCTTGGCGAGGGGGTGGACGTCGGGCGTCACGAGATCCACGACGCGCTCGACGGCGGAATTCCCCAGCTCCGCCCCCAACACGATCCCTATGGCCAGAAGAACCCAGAGCCACTCCTCCCGCGAGATCCCGCCGACCCACCCCGCAAGAACGGCATAGCCAGCAAGCCAAAGGTGCACGCGGAAGTTCGCCTCTCGGCGGTACGCTTCGCCCAGCCCTTCCCCCGCAAAGCGGATCGTCCGGAAAATCCGCCGCCACTCGGCCACCGCCGTCACCTCGTAATGCCGAAGGCCGCAAGGAGTTCCTCCTGCCGCCGAAACATCTCCGCTTCGGCTTCCTCCGTGTCGTGGTCGTACCCGAGGAGGTGGTAAAAGCCGTGGACGATCAGGAAAAAGATCTCCCGGCGGAGGGAGTGTCCGTACGCCTCCGCCTGCCGGCGGGCCGTCGGCACGGACACGACGATGTCGCCGAGGACGGGATCGTCGTCAAGGGGAAAGGTGAGGACGTCCGTCGGAGCGTCCACGCCCCGGTAGCGGGCGTTGAGCTCGCGGATTTCTTCGTCGTCTACGAACGAGAGGGAGATCTCCGCCGCCGGGACCCATTCGCGCCGAAGCCCTTCTTCGAGCATGCGGACGAGGAGGTCTTCTTCTTCCGCGCTCAGGCGAAAGTCGTCGACGGCGTAGCGGATGTCGAGTTCGAGGGCCACAGGAATTCCTCCTTCGTCGAACGTCGGGAAACCGCGAAGCCAGGACGGGGGGCGGTTCTCTCCGGGAAAGGCGCAGACCAAGGACGACGCTCACGGCGCGGGCGACGGGTCGCCTTCGGACGCGGGCAGACTCCCCCCATCCGAGAGTTCCCGCGAAACTTCCGAGCCGCCCCTTTCGACCTCCCGAGAAGGGCCGGCGGTGGGGAGCTTGGGGTACTCGATGCGCCGGTGAAAGATCCCTGCGAGCGTCTCCAAAAACGCGCGGCGGATGAGCTCGATCTCGCGCATCGTGAGGTCGCACTCCCCGAGCTGCCCGTCTTCGATCTTTTCGCGGATCACCTCGTTCACCGCCGCCTCGACTTCCTCGGGCGTCGGGTGCTTCAACGAGCGCACTGTCGCCTCCACGCTGTCCGCGAGCATCACGATCGCCGCCTCTTTGAACTGCGGCTTGGGGCCTGGATAGCGGAACGCCTCGACGCGCACGTCGGGATCGTGCTCGCGCGCGCGCACGTAGAAGTAGCGAAGGACGCTCGTCCCGTGGTGCTGTGCGGCGATGTCCACGATGGCCTTGGGAAAGCGATGCTCCTCGAGGATGCGCACCCCGTCCGTCACGTGCGCGAAGATGATGTCCCGGCTCACGAAGGGTGAAAGGTGCTCGTGGGGGCTGGGTCCGCCCATTTCGTTTTCCACGAAGTATGCGGGGCGCACCGTCTTCCCTACGTCGTGGTAGTACGCCCCGACGCGGCAGAGAAGCCCGTCCGCGTCGATCGCCTCGGCGGCCGCCTCCGCGAGGTTAGCCACCATGAGGCTGTGGTGGTACGTGCCCGGAGCTTCGAGGAGGATCTTGCGGAGGAGAGGATGGTTGGGGTTTGCGAGTTCGAGAAGCGTCATGGGCGAGAGAATCCCAAACGAGGCCTCGAAGGCGGGGAGCACGCCGGCCGCAAGCACCATGGCGAGCGGGGCGGAAAGAAACGCCGGGACGAAGCGCTGAAGCCCGTCGGGAAAGGCGAGGGGTTCGTTCGCGAGGAGCGCGTAGAGAAAAAGGGCAAACGCTCCGGCGATCCCGGCCCAAAGCGAGGCACCCACGAGGTCGCGCCGCGTCTCCGCGCGCCCCAAGCGGTACAACCCTACGCCCACCGTAAGGAGGGCCACGAGAAACACCGGGGCGTCGAAGATCTGCCCAAGGCGCTCCTTGAAAAAGAAGGCCGCCACGAGCGCGTGGTGCGCTCCGAGGACGAGCCCCGCCGAAGCTCCGAGGATGAGCGTGGCAAGAAAAGAAGACATGGCAAAGGGGGCGAGGTAGATGAAGTTCCGCCCCGTAGCCTCGGAGAGCCAGAAAAAGGCGGCCATCGCCAAAAGTCCAAGGAGGGCGGAGAACCCGGCCACGGCGTGTGCCGTCTCCTGGGGAATCCCCGAACGAAAGGGAATCCGGCGAAAGGACACGTGCAGGGCCCCGAGGTTGAGCAAGCCGAAGAGGGCCATCCCAGCAAGGGGCTTGACGGGAAACGGATCCACGAGCCCGAGGAGCTTGAGCTTCCTCAGAACCTCGCTGTTAATCACCTGACCTACGTCGACAATCGTATCTCCCTCGTAGATGTACACGGGAGAAACGGAGTCTGCCGCCTTTTTCCGGGCGGCTTCCGTAGCTTCTTTGTCCAACGTGACGTTGGGCACGATGGCCCTCCGCGCGATCTCCTGGACGGCGCTGCGCGCCGCGGGGCTCAGGTTCGACACGATCATCCGTTCGTCCACGAGGGCCCGAGCGCGCTCGAGTTCCTCCTCCCGAACGCCGGCGTGGAGGATCTGCTCGACGAGGTAGAGGGTCACGTTTTCCATCGCCCTGAGCGTCTCCACGGGAACGCTGGCCAACGTGCGGTAGGCGTCGTCCGGAAGGGAGAAGGGGCTGAGTTCGTCCTTGATCTTTTTGACGCGTTCCGCGTACGGCGGTTCCGGTTCTTGGCTGCGGTAGGCGATGACGTCGTCGTAGAAGCGGCGCACGAGGTTGAGCTGCACCTGCGTGATCGCGTCGTTCACCGTGTAGACGGGCTCAACCTTGTTGGCCGCCTCTTCGCGCAGGCGCTGCGTTGCCTCGGCGTCGTACACCGTCCGGGGGGCGACGATGCGCTCCTTCGCCCGCGAACCGAGTTCGATCGTCGCCTGGTTTGCGCGCACGGCCTGCGCCAAAAGGACGAAGAGAACGACGCCGTAAAGGACCCAAACGAACGGCCGAAAAAGGCGCGGCACGAGGCGACGAAACGAAGCCAGCACATCCCCCCCCTCCTTTCCAAAGAGGACGAAACACGACGTCTCCGACAAACCGCTCCGCGCTTCCCGACCTCGAGTTACGTCCCGCGATCTCCCTCGTACGCCCGCACGATCTTTTCGACCAAGGGGTGGCGTACGACGTCCGCCTCGTGCAAAGTGACGATCCCGATCTCGGGGATGTCCTTGAGCCGGCCCAAAGCGTCCTCGAGGCCGGAAACCTCTCCGCGGGCGAGGTCGACCTGCGTGAGGTCCCCGGTGATCACCATGCGCGACCCCGCACCGAGGCGCGTGAGAAACATCTTCATCTGTGCGGGAGTCGTGTTCTGCGCCTCGTCGAGGATGACGAAGGCCTCGTCCAACGTGCGCCCGCGCATGTACGCGAGCGGGGCGATTTCGATCGTTCCGCGTTCGATCGCCTTGGCGACAACGTCGGCCCCCAGAAGGTCGTACAGGGCGTCGTAGAGCGGCCGGAGGTATGGGTCGACCTTTTCTTGCAGGTCCCCGGGGAGAAAGCCGAGGCGCTCGCCCGCCTCCACCGCGGGGCGCGTCAGGACGATCCGACGAACCTCGTGGCTTCGCAAGGCCTTCACGGCAAAGACGACAGCGAGGTACGTCTTCCCCGTACCGGCGGGACCGACGGCGAAGACGATTTCGCGCCGGCGGAGTTCCTGGACGTAGTACAGCTGCCCGAGGGTAAGGGCGCGCACGGGACGGCCGCGCACCGTGCGCGTGAGCTCTTCTTCAAAAAGGACAAAAAGTCGCCGGGGATCCCCTTCTTCGGTGAGGCGAATGGCGTAAAGGACGTCGTGCTCCGTAAGCGTGTGTCCTCGGCGGACGAGCGCCACGAGCACTTCGAGAAGGGACCCGACGACCCGTACGGTTTCCTCGTCGCCCAAAAGCTGAACCTCGTCGCCCCGAAGAACCACCCTTACGGGAAACGCCTCTTCGATGCGCCGAAGGTAGCGGTCATGCGGCCCGAAAAGGGAAAGTCCTTCTCCCGGATGCAGGAGCCGGATGGGCTTCACCGCCGCACCCATGTACGCCGTCCATCGCTCCTTTTTGCCCCGCCGACCGCCGCAGGGCGGCCGGAAAGGCGTATTGTTCTCCCTTCGCCCCGCCAAACCTCCGCCCACGCGCCCGGGAAGGCGTCCAACGCCTACGCCCCGGGCTGCGCCTCCGAACGCCCTCCCCCTGCGGAAACGGGTTCGGGACGGGCGATGTTCTCGACGGCGGCGATGTGGAGCTTCAACGTAACTTTATCACGGCCGACCTCGCGGTGCAAAACGAGCACGCGCGCGACGCGTCCCTCGTGCGCCTGCGCGAGCACCTCGCGGCGGGCGAGGTCCTTTGCGACTTCCTCGGCTTCTTCGGCGCTCAGGCTCCTCACCACGGGGACGAGCTCCCTCCGCTCCCCCACCTCGATGCCGATCTGCCACGGGAGGAGGGGGAGGGCGTAGCGGCGGACGGCCTCCGTACTTTCGCCGGAAAGCGCGTCCCCGCGGCGGAAGATCTCCTTCCGGGCGTCCCCCGCGAAAAGGGAGACAAACCTCTGGCTCTTCGAACCCAAAACGAGCTCGCGCCGCTCGCGTGGCACGCTCACCTCGACTTCGTACCACACCTCGCCGAATACGCGCCCACGGGCGGGCACGAGTTTCGTCTCCCCTCCTTCTTGTCCCAAAACGCCGGAGATGAGGACCTCGCCCGGCTCGACGCTGTCGCCCGGCCGCACGCGCAGCTTTCCCGCGGCCAGTTCGTAGCCGACGACCACCGCGCGCTTGGCGGCGACGAGGTGCTGCGGAACCCCGGATGGGGGCGTGGGATCGCCAACCTTGGGAACGACCACGACGCGCGCCACGACGCCATCGACGGAAAAGCCCACCCACCCGAGCTCGGGATGGCGCTCACGGAGATGCGCGGAAATCGCCTCCGGCGAAGGGAGGTTGCCCTTCCAAGTCCCCGGGCGTACGCCCAGACGGGCGAGATCCTCGCGGACGGCGGCGGCGAGCCGAAGGTCGAACCCGCGGGCGGCGCTTTGGTTCCTTCCTGCTTCCGGCGCCGGGGACACGTAGGGGCCGTCGGTTTCCACACGTACGACCCAGATGAACCCGCTCCACACCCAAAGAAGGAGGAGAAACGCGGTAAAGCCGAGGATTCCTCCGGGGTGCGCGCGCAAGGCCTTGAGCCACGCGTAAGGGCCGCGTCGCTCTCCGAAGCGAATCCTACCCGCGCCGCGAAGGACGTTTCGCAACGTGCGGACGTCCTCGACGCGAACCGTGAACTCCACGCGGTCGGGAGCGGCGTACACCACGTCGCGCACGGCCACGCCGTGGGCGGCCAGCTGGCTCAGCCCCTCTGCAGGGGGGTGGCCCTCCCGAGGAAACCAGTGCACGCGCACGTACCCCCGTGCCAGCCTCGGCACCGCCTATCCCCCCTCTCCCCGCCGCAGAATGCGAACGGAGGCGATGTCGCCTTCAAGCGTAAGCCCCTCCGCGTCGTACTTCCGGACGACGAGGGAACTCCCTCGGATGTACGCCTCACCGTCGGGGAGGCGTACGTCGACGCCCTCTGGGGAAAACGCGAGGAGTTCGCTGCGCCCTTCGATGCGGACGCGCATGTACCCAGACAGGACGATCTCCGGCGTGAGCGCCGACTCCGGCGGCAGGTCGAGGGCGTCGAAAAGCCGAACGAACCACGGTCTTTGCATCTCCGTCCCCCGAAAAACCATACGCGGAGAGAAACGGGGGATATACGCAAAGAGACGGCGGGTTTTCCCACCGTCTCCGGAGTTTGCGCTTCCGCCCACGAGGCCACCCGATCTACCCAACGGGAGGAAGAGGGTTCGGACCGTCAGCGGCGCTTGCCGCGGCGACCGGCCGCCTTCTTCCGCTTGCGCACGCCGGGTTTCTCGTAGTGCTCCCGCTTCCGGATCTCGCGCATGACGCCCTCGCGCGAGAGCTCGCGCTTGAACTTCCGAAGCGCGCTGTCGAGCGAGTCGAAATCGCCGACGCGAATCGTCGCCATGTCCTCTCCCCCCCTCCCCGCCGGGCCGTGGCCCGCCCATGCGTGACCATCTTACACGATAGGAGGGGGGAAAGTAAAGGTGCGAGTTTCACTCCCGTACGAGCCGCTTTTCAACCTCCACCCCCCGCAGCGTATCGGCCACGGGGCACCGCTCGAAGGCGAAGTGCACGAGGCGCTCGATATCGCGCTCGTCCCCTTCCGCGTCCAGGTGAAGGTCGAGGCGCACGCGGGAAAATCCGTAGCGGACGTCGGCGAGGCCTTGGAAGCCACGGGGATCGAAGTCCCCCTCGATCGTCGCGCGCACGTCGCGTACCCGTACGCGGAACTTCGGAGCGAAGGCGACGCACATGAGCGTCACGCACGCGCCGAGGGCGCCGAGGAGGAGCTCCATGGGGTTCATGGCCGTATCCTCGCCGCCGAGTTCCGGTGGTTCGTCTACGAGAATTTCGTGTCCCCGCGAAGCAATGCGGACCTTCATCCCTCCCGCCCAACGGGTTTCCGCCCGAAGCGCATGACCGACCTCGGGATCCCGACGTTCGCTGCGGACGTCTTCCTTCATCGACATGTCCATCCCTCCCGCAAAGGTAGAATTGCCTTCGCTTCCGTAGGATGCCCCAAACCCCCACTCGCTCGTTCCGCTCGTTTGGACCAGCCGAAACGTACCCATGAGGGTTTCCGCCGGCGGCGACGTCGCCCCGCTCCCGCACAACCGGCCCCCGCCGGGCCGCCGTTATGTGAATGATACTTCATTCACATAACGGCCAACCCCAGTATATCCGAAGGCTTCCTCTCCGTCTACCCCGCAAAAGATCCCCGAAGAAAAAATTCGCACCCCGAATGCAGGTTCCCGCGGTGGACCGGAGGGCGAGTGCGAGGACCTCTCGCTTCCCCGCTCGAAGGTGCGGCCTACAGGAAAAGCGAAGGGTACGCCGTACGCCCGCGAACGGCCGGAATTTCGAACTCTGCGGTACGGCGGTGCGAAGGACGTGGGCGGGAAAGCGGAGCGTTCCGCTTGCATAAGAGGTATCCCGAAGGGACAGGCGGGCGGAATGCGCCCGACAAAGCCCGACAAAGGAAACGACGAAAAAGGGGAAAGGCTGTGGCAGACCTCTTCTGGGGGATTCTCCTCTTCCTCGCCGCCCTCTTCGCCTTGCGCCGCGGGCTTCGGGGCATCTGGGGCGAAAACGATGCGGGCGTTGAACTCCTCGGACGCCTTCCCCAAGGGCGCACCTTCGGCTTTCTCGTGGGGGTGCTCGGCTCCGCCCTTGTCCACTCGTCGAGCGCTTTCCTCATCGCCGCAGTTGCCGCGGCGGAAACGGGGGGCTTGGCGGGGGAAACGCTCGTCGCCCTCGTCCTCGGGGCGAACGTGGGGACCACGGCCACGCTCTTTGCCCTCTCTCTGCCCCGGCTCCCCGGGCCGCAGGCGATGTACCTCGCGGGGGCCACCCTCGCCGCCGCGGGGTGGTGGCTTGCCCGGACGACAAGACGCGGAAGCGGGACCACCCTTGCATGGTCGGGCGTGGCGGTCTTCGCCTTCGGCCTCCTCCTCGAGGCGCTGGAGCTCTTGGCCCGCGGAGCGGAAGGGGCCGGCACATCCCCCCTCGTCCGCCGCCTTCTTTACGCCGCTGCCGGTGGACCGTGGTCCGCGACGGCTGTCGGCGTCCTCCTCGCGGCCGTCCTCCAGTCGAGCACGGCTGCGACCGCCCTCACGGCGGCGTTCGTGGAAGAGGGGCTCCTCCCTTTCGAGGCGGCCGTGGGGATCGCCCTCGGTACGAACGTGGGAACCGTGGCAGACACGCTCGTCGCAGGCGCGTTGGCAGGGCGGGCGGGGCGGCGGGTGGCGTACGCCCACCTGTTCGTAAACGTGCTCGGCGTCCTCTTCGCCGTCCCCCTCGTTCCCCTTGTCGCCCGGTGGCTTGCCCCCGAGGGGGGGAGCGCCTTGGGAAAGCTCGCTTTCGTCCAGGGGGCGTTCAACTTCGCGAGTGCCGCGGCATTCCTCCCCTTCGCAGCTTCGATCGCCCGCATCGTCGCCCGTCTGCCTTAGTCCTCCGCCGGACCTTGGGCCGGTCCTTCCGGCTCGATCCCGCCTGCACCCGTTCGGCGGCGCTCCTCTTCTTCCGCCTCTCGAACGATGGCCACTCCGGAGCTCGTACCGAGGCGGTCTGCCCCTGCGGCGAGGAGGAGGCGGGCCGTACGCGCGTCGCGAATCCCCCCCGATGCCTTGACGCGAAGGCCGTACGGGTGCGCGAGGGCGGCGAGCGCCCGCACGTCTTCTTCTGTCGCGGGTCCTCCGGGTGGGAACCCCGTCCCCGTCTTCACGTACGCCGCACCTGCACTTGCGGCGGCCTCCACAGCCCAAGCCCGCTCTTCGGCCGTGAGAAGAGCGGTCTCGAGGATTACCTTGACGGGGCGGCCTTCTGCGGCTTCCACGACGGCGGCGATGTCCGCGCGCACGCGCTCCAATCGCCCGTCTTTGAGGTCGCCCAAAGAAAGGACCATGTCGAGCTCGTCCGCCCCCGCCCGCACGGCCTCCCCCGCTTCAAACGCCTTTACGGAGGAAGTGGTCGTCCCGTGCGGGAAGCCGACGACGACGGCGAGGCGAACCTTCCCCTTCACTCCCAATTCTTCGAGGCGCTCGCGCACGCGCGCCGCCCAACGCGGCGCCACGCACACGGCGGCAAACCCGTAGCGCACGGCTTCGTCCGGGAGCCGCAAAATCTCCTCCTCCCGCGCGTCCGGGCGGAGGAGGGTGTGGTCGATCGCACGGGCGAGCTCCCGCGCTCCCCAACGGCTAGCCTCGTCCACCGCGGGACACCCCCCGGGGCTCCTGGGCGAGGCGCCGCACCGCCTCCTGGAACACCTCGGCGTTGTTCACGTACCCGCGCCTCTCCTGAAGTTCCAGGGCCTGCGCCGGGGACACCCAGTAGGCGTCGGAAATTTCCTCGTACTGCGGCGAGAGTTCGCCTCCGACGGCACGGATGAGGTAGACGTCTACGACCTTTTCCTGGGACGCCCCGCCCGGGAGGACGTACCGGTAGGACACTCGGCCGAGGTAGCTTTCGATCGCCCCGCGAATTCCCGTCTCCTCCTCCACCTCGCGCAGGGCCGCCTGCTCCGGCGTCTCCCCTGCCTCCAAATGGCCTTTGGGATAGGCGATGCGTCCGAAGCGGTCTTCGATCACGAGGATTTCCGGCCCGCGTTCGCCCTTTCGGTACACGATCCCTCCTGCGGAAACTTCCACGCGCTTCCCTCCCGATCAGAAAAAATAGCGAAACTTCATTTGCCACTTGCCGAGCAAATCCTACGCGAGTCCCACGCCTTCTCGAGTTTCTTCGAGGACGCGCAGCGGGCGCCCCCAGAGCACTTCCCCTTCCTCCCGTTCGATCCGAACCCGCATCGGCACGCCGAGAAGTCCCGGCGGAGAGGGGACGCGAACGCGAAGGTACTCGCCGCTCGTCCCTTCCAAGACGGTTTGCGCCTCCTCGCCGGCGTCCGCCCCGCGCGGTGGGAGGACGACCTCGGGCAACACGTCCACGGCGCGGCCGAGGAAACGGCGGCGAAAGCGGCTCCGGAGCTCGCGGTCCAGCTCAATCAGCTCGGCGACCCGCCGGCGCTTTTCCGCATCGGAAACCGCGTCGGCAAACTTCGCGGCCGCCGTACCCGCGCGCGGCGAGTACGGGAAGACGTGGAGCTGGGCAAAACCGATCTCTTCAAGAAACGCCCGTGTGCGCGCGAAGCTCGCCTCCGTCTCCCCCGGAAAGCCGACGATCACGTCCGTCGTCACCGCCGCTTCCGGAAAGTACGTGCGGAGCCGCTCGATCGCCTCGCGGTACTCGCGGGTGGTGTAGCGGCGGCGCATGCGGGCGAGGACGACGTCGTCGCCGGACTGCAGGGGGACGTGGAAGTGGGGGGCGACCTTTTCCGCCGCCGCCAGCGCCCGGACGAAGCGGGCGTCGAGTTGCCCGACCTCCACCGAGCTCAGGCGGATGCGCCACAAGCCGGGAATCGCCGCGAGGCGCAACACGAGGTAGGCGAGGGGACCGCCCGCCGCCTGCACCTCCCCTTCGTCCAGACCGGACAGCGCCGCTGCACCGTCCTCTCCGTAGGCGCCCAGGTGCGTCCCCGTGAGGACGATCTCCCGGTAGCCGCGGGCGACGAGCTCTTCCGCCTCCCGCAAGGCGTCGACGATGCGCCGGCTGCGCACGGGGCCCTTGGTCCGGGGGATGATGCAAAACGTGCAGTGGTTGCCGCATCCTTCCTCGACCTTGAGGTAGGCGCGGGTGTGTTCGAAGCTTCCCAGGGCGGGAAGTTCCTCGTACTCCCGAACGCGCAGGATCTCCCCCACCGCGACTACGGGCTCGGAAATCCCCGCCGCCCGGCGTTCCCGCGCCTTCCGGACGAGCTCCCCGAGGTCGCCCCGCCCGGAGGTGCCCACGACGACGTCCACCC
Organism: Brockia lithotrophica; assembly: GCF_003633725.1. Lineage (NCBI taxonomy): Bacteria > Bacillati > Bacillota > Bacilli > Thermicanales > Thermicanaceae > Brockia > Brockia lithotrophica. The sequence goes on from NZ_RBIJ01000001.1 coordinate 714,541, forward strand.
CCGGGATGCGGGCAAAGCTCTCCGGCGCGAGCTGCGCGGCGCACCCCGTGACGACGACGATCGCCCGCGGGTAGAGGCGGACCGCACGGCGCACGAGCTGGCGGCTCTTTCGTTCCGCAACGTGGGTTACGGCGCACGTGTTCACGACGACGAGGTCAACGTCCTCCCTTGCCTCCCCGAAGGGGACGCGCGCGTATCCCTCCTCAGCGAAGAGACGGGCGATCGCCTCGGTCTCGTAGGCATTGACCTTGCATCCGAGGGTGGCGTACGCCGCCTTGGGCACGGCTATCCCTCCTTTCGAAAAGCAAGAAGTCGTCTCGTTTCTTCTCAGGAACGTAGGCACGAACACTGGACACGCCCACGTGGTTGCATATCTGTATTATACCGAATTATACCGAACCTCCCACTTCCCGGCCCGGCACAAAGCACAAACGAAGCCATCCTTCCCCGTACGGTATGGAACCAAAAAGGATTTGAACTACGTACCCTCCCGATCGTCCGCAGGCAGATCACGGCAACCGCTATTTCGAAATCGGCCGAGAAAAGCGGCAAGAGCGACAAACGCAAGACTGAAGAGCGCTCCCGCCTTTGCCTCGGACTTGAGAGCAAAATCATGGGCAAAGGCGGCGTCGGCAACGAAGAGAGAAACCGTAAGCCCACTTGCGGAACTTAGTGCGATGAGAAACAAACTAAAACGGTTGAAGCCCACAGCACGTAGCCAACCGACGGCTTCCGTGAGCCGCCCGGCAGCGTAAATGCCCGCCACCTTTCCAAAAAGGAGCGACAACGCGATAACCCCAGAAAGAACTCCAACGTGAGAAAACGCCACCCCACCGTTGGCAAGAGCAAACAAAAAGAGACCGTCATCTACAGGACCAGAAAGAGATCTTGCAAAACGTTCGAGCGGCGAGTCCCCCTCCCCGGGCATTTTAGAAACGTCCCCCCTCAACCCGACCTTCTCTTCTGAAGTCGAAGGAGAGGCGTTCGATGAAGGATCGCCTGAGCCGATTGTGGGAATAGAGGAAAAGGGCAGGAAAGGGACGATCGGCACGAGGGCGAGGGCAGGATGCAGACCGGCGTGAAACAGTCCGTACCAAGACAGGCACCCAGCAACGAGGGTAGTAAACACCCACTGTTCGGGAAACGTACGGGAAAGTAGTCGAGCAACGACTATAGCGCCGAGCACCCAAAGAAGGGCCTCCGGAATGAAGTTACGATCTGGCCTAGGGTAGAAGAAAGCGATCACGAGCATGCTCACAATGTCGTCTCCGATGGCGACGAGGAGAAGAAAAGAGATGGCGGGATGTCGCGCTCCTAAGGCGATACGAGCACCAAGCCAGGCAAGAGCAATATCCGTCGCTGTGACGATGCCAAAGCCGCGCGCCCACTCGGGATGACCTAGAAAGAATACAGCCGCGAGGTATAGACCCGCGGGAAAGACGACGCCAAAAGTCATGGCAAGAAAGGGGGTAAAGGCATAAGCAACGACGTCCCGCATACTTCCCAAACGGGCAAAGGTGGAGACGACGTGAGCTGTGACGACACCAAAAAAGAACGTCATGAAGACGTCGTTTACGAGCCACTCCCAGGATACTCTGCCCACCCCGGGAAGATCGATCCACGGCGTTTGCATCCACAACTCGTACGACGCAGGAAAAAGATTTGCCCAAATGAGGGCCACCCCAAGTCCAATGAGGAGCGGCCCCGCATAGTCGCGAAAGATTTGGTGAGTCCTACGGAAGGCACGCCCCACTTTACACTTCCCCTAAGATTTCCGCCGCCGACAAGGTCAAGAGAGCGTGAGTATTCGCACCCTTTGCCGGATTGTCTTCTGGGAGGAGGAGGAGCTCCCCCCGTGGTCCAACCCCGACCATCCGCCCTGCAACTACACCGTGCGTCGTCTTTACGCGGATCGCGCCGCGGAATGGGTGGGCGTAGGAGAGAAACGCCCTCCGCGCAGAAACAAATCCCTCATGCACGTATTCGTCGAGACGCACCTCAAGATGTTCCAAGAGCACGGCGAGGAACTTTTCCCGCCCTGGAGCCTCTTTCCCACGGGCGGCAAGATGTGCGGCGATCGAATGAACAACGGGCCGAAGATCCGGTGGGATTTCCCGGGAGATATCCCCTATATTTACGCCGATCCCAAGAAGGACCCACGACGCCCGCTCTGCCTCTCCTTCTACCTCCAAAAGAATCCCACCCGCCTTGCGTCCGTCGAGGACGAGGTCATTAGGCCACTTGAGTGTAGGTACGCCGCCGAAGGATACGACAGTTTCCGCGAGAGCTACGGCTGCCGTGAGGGCGAGCGGTGGGATTTCAGCAAGAGGAAGCGGGTAGCGAAGGACGAGGGTAAAGGACAGGGTGCGGCCGGGAACCGTCACCCACCGCCTGCCGTGGCGACCGCGCCCCCGCGTCTGGGCGTCGGCCAACACGAGCGCGCCGTGGGGCGCACCTTCCTGCGCCCAGCGCTTGGCCTCGTCCTGGGTAGAAGGAACTTCGGAAAAGACGCGACGCACGCGACCCAAGACGCGCGTCCGGAGGAGAGAGGCAAATTTCGCTTCGGAAAAGAGGGTGCGGCCCACCTCGGTCCCTCCCCCGGCACCGCCGTCCACGGACCTCGGAGCGTCTGAACGATCGAGGAGGACGTACCCCCCGCGCGGGACGCCCTCGATCGGAAATCCTTCCCGCCGTAAAGCCTCCACGGCCTTCCAGACCGCCGTGCGGCTCACCCCGAGACGGCGGGCCAACTCTCCTCCGGATACGCGCCTCCCCTCTGCGGCGCGGAGCGCCGCGAGGACCGCCGCACGAAGCCCCGCACCGCGTTCCTCTGCGGCGGGACCTCCGGTAGCCCGCCGCCGCCCTTCGTCCACACCTTTCACCCCCTCTTCTCCTGCCCGCCGAGGTGCGCCGCGAGGCGCAGGGCTTCCGCCTCGAGGGCCGCAGGATCCGGCGGGAAACGCCCCGCGTTCACGCCACGGTAGAGCGACTCCCGCAGCTCGCGCACCCACGGCCCGGGCCTGAGTCCGTAGCGAGTAAGGAACTCCCCCAACTCGAGAGGAAAGTCGCGGTACGTCGGAACGGGGAGCGCGCCGAGGTGCGCGCGTACGTCCGCCCACCGCTCGGGAAGGGGGAGCGCCTCCTGCGGCAACGACACGAGATCCCTCTCCGCCCCGGCCTCACGCAGGAGGGCGAGGAGGGAAAAAAGCGTTGCAGCGCGTTCTTCGTCGCCTTCGGCCCAGGCGCGCACGAGCGGCCACGGAAGCCCCGCCAGCGGAGGGGAGGCCGAAAGCTCCGCCAGATCCGCTTCCAGGCTCGCGACGGCGCGGCGAACGCGCCTCGGCCAGGGGAGGCGAAAGAAGCCCTCGGGATATCCGGGCGGATCGCCGAGAAACTTCTCCCACACCCACACGAGGACGGCGCGAGGCAAATCGGGCGAAAGGCGGGGAAAGAGCCTCTCGGCGACCGCACGAAGCTGCGCGCGAACTACGGCGAGAAGTCCCGCGGCATCGAACAAGGCGAGACCGCGCCCGATCCCCTCGCGGCGGAAGAGCTTTTCGATTTCCGCGAGGATCCGCTCGCGCGCCACGCGCACGAGTTCCAGGCGCAAAAGGACGAGGGCCTCCCACGTCCTCTCCTCGACGGCGAAGGCGAAGCGCGCGGCAAAGCGTACGGCGCGCACCATGCGGAGCGGGTCTTCGCGAAAGCGTTCCTCTGGATTTCCGACGGCGCGCACCACCCCCCGCCGCAGGTCTTCGCGGCCCCCGAAGGGATCGACCACTTCGCCGTCCGGGCCCATCGCCATGGCGTTGATCGTGAAGTCGCGCCGGGCGAGGTCCGCTTCGAGCGAGGTGCCGAAGACGACGACCGGATGGCGGTCGGCGGTGGGGTACACCTCGCGGCGAAAGGTGGTCACCTCGTACGCCTTTCCCCCCCAGAGGACGGTGACCGTGCCGTACGCCGCTCCCGTAGGGACGGCCTCCGGGAAGAGGGCGAGCACCTCGGAGGGCGTGGCCGAAGTGGCGATGTCCACTTCGTCCACGGAAAGGCCGAGCATGCGGTCGCGCACGGCTCCGCCTACGACGTACGCCGCATGGCCTGCGGCGCGCAAGCGCCCGACGATCTGCCACGCCCCTTCCCAAACGCCGTCCTCCGTCACCCCTGCCCCTCCTCAAGCTCCCGTTCGAGCAGGCGGTCCAACCCGTAGACGAGTTCTTCGAGCTCGAGCACGCGCTCCACGGCGTAGCGGAGCCCCGGCATGAACGCCCGGCGCGTCACCGTGTCCACGCGAAGCGTGAGCCACTCCCCGTCGCCGCCGAAGAGGAGCTCGTGGTGGGCGACGAATCCGGGAAGACGCACGCTGTGGACGGGTACGCCGAAGGCGAGGACGCCGCGCGCTGGATGGTCGGGAGACGGAGGCGACCCCGCCTCTCCCAAGACGCCACCCGCTCTCCCGCCGCGCGCCTCCGCGACCGCCTCCGCGAGGAGGAGGGCCGTGCCGGACGGGGCGTCCTTCTTTTGGTCGTGGTGCATCTCCACGATCTCCACGTGGGGAAAGAAGCGCGCCGCGAGGGCCGCGGCCCGGCGGATGACGGCCGCACCCAGGGAAAAGTTCGGCGCGATCACCGCACCCAGCCGCTTGCTCCGGGCGAGGGCGGCGAGCTCTTCGATCTCCTCCCGCGCGAGCCCGGTCGTGCCGACCACCGGGCGAACGCCCGCTTCGAGGGCCGCCCGCGTGTGCCCGTAGACGGCCTCCGGGGAGGTGAAGTCGACGTAGACGTCCGGCCGGACGGCGGAAAAGAGCTCGTCCACCGAGGAAAATCCGGGAACGCCTTCGAGGCTTCGCCCGCGGCGGTCCACCGTCCCGACGAGGAGGAAGTGCTCCGTCGCGCGCACGAGCTCCACCGCCTCCCGCCCCATGCGTCCGAACGCTCCTCCCACGGCGACGCGCACGGGAGTAGGGGCCACGCCCGTCGCCTCTTCTCGCTCCTTCCGCACTCCCCAAGACTCCCCTGCGTTCACCGCGAATCCCCTCCTTCGCGAACCGGCTCCCGCCTCGGCCAACGGTCGCGGTCGCGTGTTCGGTACTTCGCCATGACCGCCTCGTATGCCGCCTCGAGGTCGATTCCTTGGGCGTTGGCAAAGCTCACGAGGACAAAAAAGATGTCTCCGAGCTCTTCCTCGAGGCTGCCTTCCGGCTCCGTCGGCTTTTTGGGCTTTTCTCCGAAGCGGTGATTCACCTCGCGGGCGAGCTCGCCGACCTCCTCCGCAAGGCGGGCGATCATCGTGAGCGGCGTAAAGTACCCCGCCGCGTAGCCGGAAATGAGTTCGTCTACCTCGCGCTGAATCTCGGCCAGCGTCTTGCGCACCTGCGGCGTCTGTCCTTCGCGCGCAGCTTCAGACACCCAACCCCACCTCCCTCGTCGCGCGGGAAAACGGCGTGCATCGCTTGGGCAGAAGGAAACGCTTCGCTACAATAAGGGAGCGGGCGAAAGGAGTAGCGTCATGCCGATCGGCAAAATGCGCCTGAGCTCTCTCCTCCTCGACTACGCGCTCCTCCTCGCGGGGAGCGCCGTCTTCGCCGCCGGACTGAACGCCTTCATCCTCGCGAGCGGGCTTGCCGAGGGCGGGGTGACGGGGATCGCCCTGATCCTGTACTACCGGGCGCAGTGGCCCCCGGGATGGACGATCCTCGCCCTCAACCTCCCGCTGTTTTTCCTCGGCTGGCGCACGCTCGGAGGGGCCGCCCTCGTGCGCACGATCTTCGCCACGGTGACGAGCTCGATCTTCATCGAGTGGATGAAGCCCCTTCGCTCGTTCGTCACCCACGACCTCCTCCTCGCCGCCCTCTACGCCGGCGTGAGCATCGGCCTGGGGCTGGGCCTCATCATCCGAAGCGGCGGGACCACGGGGGGATCCGACCTCGTGGCACGGATCGTGCACAAGCTCACGGGGGTGAACGTCGGCCGCGCGATGTTCTTCTTCGACGCGGGCGTGATCCTCCTCTCCATCGCCACATACCTCGACCTCGAACGGGCGATGTACACCCTCGTCGCCCTGTTCATCGGTGCCCGCGTCGTCGACCTCGTGCAAGAGACGGCCTACGCCGCACGCGCCGTGCTCGTAATCTCCACCCGCTCTCAGGCGATCGCCCGTCGCGTGCTCGCCGAGCTCGAGCGCGGCGCCACGTACATCCGGGGCACCGGAGCGTACTCGGGAACGGAGTACCCGCTTCTGTACGTCGTGGTTTCCCAGAGCGAGCTCGCCCGCCTCAAGCAGATCATCTTCGAAGAAGATCCGCGTGCCTTCTTCGTCGTCACGGAAGCCCACGACGTCCACGGAGAAGGGTTTACGTGGGAAAGTCCGGGGGAAGGGCCGAAACCGGCGCCGGAACCCCCGCAACCCCGGGACACCGTCTAAACACAATCCTAGCGCAAGAAGCCCGCCGAGCAAAGGCGGCGGGCTTTACTCCGTCTTTCCCGATTCCTCGGAGAGGAGCCTGCGCAAAAGAAGGGCGAGTTCCTCGAACTTTTCCCGGTCGCGCTCGTCGAGAGCCCGATCGATTTCCCGCCGCAGGCGCTCGACCGTGTGGGCGCGAACCGCCTGCTCGAGGACGATTTCCGCAACGATCGCCGTCACGGGATCGCCGGTCTGCGATCGCCGTTCGACCTGCTTCTCCATACCCACGACCGCCCCCTCCCCTCGTCCGGGTCTCTCTTACCCGTTATTTCCCGGAAAGGGGAGGCGTAATCTCGGAGAATCCCGCAATCGGAGAAAACTTGGTCTCGCAGGGACCACCTTAGAGGGAAACCAGGCGTCCGTGCGACCAGCGGCGCGTCGCCCGCAAGTAGTAGCCGCGTCCCCACGGCGGGCCCCAGACGGCCAAGGGAAGACGAGGGCGAAAAGGTTCGGCCCGCCCGTCCCCCGCATCTCCGCTAGGGAGAGAAGAATCGAGGGGCTCCTCGGAAGGGCGTACGAGGAGGTAGGGGACGCCGTCGAGAAAGAGGAATCGCGGGGGCCGCGTGCCCATGCGGGGAGGAAAGAGGACGAAGTCGGCGGTCGCGCCGGGGGTGAGGCGCCCCCGTTCGGGATAGAGGCCCAAGAGGCGGTAGAGACGCCCTTGAAGCGTAGGCCTGCCAAGCAGGGCCGTTTCCTCCGGCAGCTCGAGGGAGACGGATCTACCGCCGCGCGCGGAAACGGCCGCCCGGCAGTTCCACGGAGGGCCCGCATCCCCTTCGCCGCCGCGCGCGAGAAACTCGCCCAACGCACAAAACACCCGAAGGAGAAATTCCGCCGGGCAAAACCCGGCGACCACGAGTCCCTCCTCGACGACGCGCACGGGTTCGTCGGGAAGGAGGGCAAAAGGCGGCCCCTCCTCCTCGCTACCTCCCCCCTCCGCAGAAAAGCCCGCCCCAGCCTCAAGCTCTCCGTGCGGGACGGGGCCGCGGCGGGAGGAAGGGAGTTCGCCGCCGCACACGGGCGACCAAAGGGTGTGGAGAACCGAAATCCCCGAACGGGAGACAAATTCCGCGGTCCCCCGCCGTCCGTACGGATACGGCCACCGCTCGCCGTACGTCCACACGAGCGCGATCCCCGCGCGCCGCAGTTCGCCCACGAGTGCCGGGGTGAACTTGGCAAGCGGCAGCACGGGGACGAACGCGTAGGTCAAGGGGGAATCTGTGTAGGCGCGGTGCGCGCGCGCCCACACGAGAGAAAAGGGGAGCCTGCCGTCGTAGGGGAAGAGTTCGACCGCCGTTCCGACGCCGGCGTAGAACAAGCGCCGCCAAAACGCGCGCCCGCGGGCGGGATGTTCTTCGAGATGCGCCCGCATGCTCCCGAGTACGACGAGGGCGCCTACCGCCGGGCGCAAGATTCCGCCCTGCGCGTCGATCCGCCAACGCGCCGTCCGGCTGCCGCCGCATCCGCCGAGGTCGTACGCTCGGCCGTCGCGGACGACAAGGTCGCCGTGCTCCCCTGCCGTATCGATGCCGAACCGGCGCGCGCGTTCGATCTTTCCGTCCATCCTCGGTTCTGCCGCCCTTCCGTCCCAAGGTTCCGCGCGTCCCCGCGGTCGCCGGGTGCGGGCTTCCGCAGGCGCGGGATCCTTCCCATGGGTACGGCGGCAGGGGCGGAACTAGAACGGCGGGAAGGCCCTTCGGGTGCCTTCCCGCCGCACGATGAAACTCCCTTTCGCCCGCCTCCCGGGCGGTGGAACGCGCCGCCTTCGCACGACTGGCCATCCTTTCGCCCGTTTTCCGGGCAACGAAGCAACGAGGCGCCCCCCGAGCGCGCGAAGCGCATCCGTCTTAGCGGGCTTCGAGGGATTCCCAAAGGCGGAAAAACGACGGAAAGGAGACGGCCACGGCCTCGTGTCCGCGGAGGAGAGAGGTCCCCTCGCGGGCGAGGGCGGCCGCCACGGCAAAGGACATGGCGAGGCGGTGGTCGCCCGCCGCATCTCCTGGAGAGCCGCGAAGCGGCGTAGGCCCTTCGACGACGAACCCGTCCGGACGCTCGGCAATTTCGGCGCCCATGGGACGGAGGAGGCGCACAATTTCCGCGATGCGGTCGGACTCCTTTACCCGGAGTTCGGACGCGCCTTCGACGACCGTCCGCCCCTCCGCCTGCGTCGCGAGGACGGCGAGAAGGGGGAGTTCGTCGATGAGGCGGGGGACCTCCTCGGCGCCTACAGTCACGCCGCGCAGGCGGGAAGACGCGACGCGTACGGAGCCCACGGGTTCTCCCCAGACCTCACCCTCTTCGGATACCTCGACCACAGCCCCCATCCTCCGGAGCACGTCGAGAAAGCCGGTGCGCGTCGGGTTGAGGCCCACCTCGCGCACGACGACCTCCGCATCCGGGTGGGCGGCGGCGAGTCCGAGGAAAAAGGCGGCGGAGGAGATGTCCCCGGGGACGCGGATTTCGTGGTCGCCTTCGGGGACGAACGGGCCCCGAAGGACGAGGCGCCTTGCCCCTTCCCCGCCGGCGGGCTCGACCTCGAGGGGGGCGCCGAGGGCCCGAAGGAGGCGTTCGGTGTGGTCGCGGCTTACGACGGGCTCCTCGACGACGTGTTCGCCTTCCGTACCGAGTCCGGCGAAGAGGAGTGCGGACTTCACCTGGGCGCTGGCTACGGAAAGGCGGACGGAGAGCGGGCGCAGGTTTCCGCCGCGGATGGCCAAGGGAAGGTACTCGCCGTCGGCGCGGCCAAGCACCGCGGCGCCTGCGCGGCGAAGCGGATCTACGACGCGGCGCATGGGGCGGCGGGCGAGGGAATCGTCGCCGTCAAACACGACGGCGATCGGGTACGGCGCCACGAGTCCGAGGGCGAGCCGCAAGGTCGTCCCGGAATTCCCCGCGTCGACCACGTGCCGGGGCTCTTGCCAACGTTCGGGGCCCAAGCCCGCCAGGTGCACCGCAAGGGCGTCGACACCGCTGTCGTCGGGGGCCACGGAGACGTCGACGCCCAAGGCCCGAACGAGGCGGAGGGTCGCCTCGACGTCCTGGGAGGCGAGGACCCCGCGGGCCTTCACCCTTCCCCGGTTCAGCGCGCCGAGCATGAGGATCCGGTGGGAGAGGGACTTGTCCCCGGGGAGGCGCCCGTCGAAGCGCACACGCCGAACGGGGCGCAAGGGCAAGGCGGACGACGGATCGGACATGGAGGCGTTCCCTCCCTCGCGTCGCGAAGAGATTGCGAAACCTACGAACCTACGGACCGCGGTACCCGAGGCGACGCCGGCCGCGGCTCCCCCGGAGGAAGGTCGGGCCGCGTCGGTGGGCGTCAGCGGGGAAACTCCACGTCGTAGCCGGCCTCCTGCAGCACTTCGTGGGCGCGAAGGAGGTCGGATTCGTTGCGAAACGCCAAGCGGAGGATCCCCCAGACATCTTCCCGAAGCTCGAAAATTTCGAGGTTGGTGAGGTTGATCCCGTGCTCTCCCAAAAGCGTGGTGAGCCGACCGATCTCCCCGGGGCGGTCCGCAATGCGGGCGTACAGCTCGAACAGAGGGTGGATCGCCCCGCGCCGCTTTTCCGGAAGGGCGCGGCGGTAGCGCGAAGCTTCGGAAAAAAATCGGTACAAGAACTCCTCGACGTCTGCCGTACCTTCGAGGTCCCCCTCGAAGTTCTCCCCTTGCCCGAAGTCGTCGGCGTTTCGGAGGAGCCGGGCGAGGGTTTCCGCACGCCGGGCGATTTCCTCGAGGTACGCCGCCACCACCTCGCGGTTCTCGAGGAGGATGTCCCGCCACATGGCCGGATCTCCCTCGGCGATGCGGGTGAGGTCTTTAAACCCACCGGCCGCAAGGTAGTAGTACCAGTCGCTCTCGTTTCGCCGCTCGAGGACCATGTGCACGAGGATGGCGGCGACCACGTGGGGAAGGTGGCTTATGAGGCCCACGACCCGGTCGTGAACGTCCGGATCCATGGTCACGAGCTTTGCGCGCGTCGGGGCGAGTACCTCACGGACGAGCGCCAGGGCGCCCTCCGGCGTACCCGCCGCGGGGCAGAGGACGTAGTACGCGTTTTCGAACAAATCCGCGTGCGCCGCTTCCAATCCCGCCTTGTGTGAACCCGCCATGGGGTGGCCGCCGACGAAGTACACGCCCCGGTCGCGGAAGACTTCTTCCGCCAGGCGCACGATTCCCGCCTTCGTGCTCCCTACGTCCGTGATCACCGCTCCTGGCCTAAGGCGCGCCGTGCGCAGCGACTCGAGCAAGGTGCGAATCGTCCGCACGGGCGTGGCGAGGACGATCACGTCGTAGGCGGATACGGCGCGGAGAAAATCGGGTTCTTCGCGAGAGATGAATCCGAGTTCGCGGGCCCGACGGATGCGCCCCGGAACGGCGTCCGTCCCTCCGACCTCCCAGCCGCCGCGCGTAAGCGCCGCGGCGAGCGACCCGCCGATGAGGCCGAGGCCGACGATGAGCACGCGCATTTCCACCGAAGTTCTCACCTCGTCAGTTCGTAGGGGCCCCGCCCTGCGGCGTACCTTCTCCGTCTCGAAGGGCGCGGAAGGCCGACAGCACGCGATCGACGTCGGCCTCCGTGCCCACGGAAATGCGAAGCCCGAGCGGCGGGAAGGGACGGACGACGACGCCCGCGCGCTTCAGGCGGACGTGGGCCTCGCCGATGGCGATTTCCCGCGCCTTCCCAGGAAGGCTCCCCGCCGGGCACTCGGACGACGCGAGCAACCTCCGGGCCTCTTCGGTAGCCCAGGGCACGAAGACGAAGTTCGTCTCCGAAGGAAGTACGGGGTACCCGAGTTCCCGCAACTCGCGGGCGAGGCGCTTCCGCGCCGCGCGCGTGCGCCGAACGACCTCGAGGACGTGCGCCTCGTCCTCGAGCGCCGCCTCCGCGGCCCGCTGGGCGAGGGCGGAGAGGTTGAAGGGGCGCCGTGCCTCTTCCAAGAGCTCTACGAGCTCGGGGTGTCCTACGGCGTAGCCCACGCGCAGTCCCGCAAGACCGTAGGCCTTGGAGAACGTCCGAAGCGCCAGGACGTTCGGCCGTCGCCGTGCGAGTTCGACGCCCGACGGCGCCGCACCGGGTGCGACGTATTCGGCGTACGCCTCGTCGTAGACGAGGAGGACGCGGTCGGGAAGTTCGGCGACGAAGGCCTCCAGCGCCGCGGGATCCACGGTCGTGCCCAGGGGGTTGTCCGGCACGTCGAGCCACACGAGGCGCACGTCTTCGTTCCTAAGGACGCCCTCCGCCAAAGCTGCGAGGTCGTGCCGTCCCTCCTGTACGGGAACTTCTACGGCCGTCGCGCCGAAGAGGCGCGTGAGGATCGGGTACATGGCAAAGCTCGGTCGGCTCATCACGGCCGCCGCGCCGGGTTCCAAAAAGCGGGCGGCGATCGCCTGCAGGACGTCTTCGAGTCCGGCGCCGACAAAGATCCACGAAGGGGCGACTCCGTGCCGGCGCGCAAGCGCCGCGCGCAAGGAGCGGGAAGCCCCGTCCGGATAGCGCAAAAGGACTTCCGGATCTCCTACGGCCTCCCGGAGCGCGGCGAGAACCCGGGGGGAAGGGCCGTAGGGGTTTTCGTTGGAGGAAAGCTTGGCGACATCCGCCGGAGTCAGACCCGCTTCCCGCGCCACGTCTGCCGGAGATTCTCCGGGCACGTAGCGGACGAGGCCGCTTCGGGCGTTCGCACGCACGCGAACCCCTTCGAAGGGCGGTTCAGAGGGCGAGGTCACGGGAAACTCCCCCTTTATCCGGAGATGCGCCCGCACGTGCCGCCGAGGCGAGGAAGACCTCCGACCACAGGGCGAGGGCGTAGAGGACGTAGAGCTTGCGGGCGTTGTCCCGCCTTCCCTCCGCGTGTTCGCGGGCGAGCGAAGCGGCGTAGTCTACGTCGAGAAAGGCGGCTGCTGGCGATTCGGCGATGCGGGCGACGATCCGGTCGGCATACCCTTGGCGCAGCCAGTCGCGAAGCGGTACGGGGAAGCCGAGCTTCGGCCGATCGACGACGTGCGGGGGAAGGATGTCGCGGAAGGCTTGGCGGACGACGTACTTGCTCTGCCCTCCGCGTACCTTGAACGACGAAGGGATGCGCGAGGCAAGGCGGTAGACGTCGAAGTGCATGAAGGGCATTCCCAGGTGCACCCCGTGCGCCGCCGTCGAGCGCTCGCCCTTTACGAGAATGTCCCCGGGAAGCCAGAGGTTGAGGTCGACGAGCTGCATGCGGGCGACGTCGTCCACGGCAGGCGGCAAGGAGGCGTAGACCTCCTTTGCCCAGGAAAAGGCGTCGCGTGCTCCGCGAAGCGCGTCGCGAACCTCCGGTCGGAAGGCCGCAAATCGGTCTTCGGTGAAGACCTTGGCGTTCCCCACGTAGCGCTCCTCCAAGGGGGTCACGGAGCGCAAGAGGTAGTTTTTCCCGTAGAATCCCGGGAGGCTGCGAAAGAGCGTGCGGAGCGCGCGGCGTACCGGTCCGGGGAGGTGGGCGGCCCAGGAGATGGCGGCCGGCTCCAAGTAAATGCGGTACCCTCCGAAGAACTCGTCGGAGCCTTCGCCGGAGAGGACCTTGCGCACGTACTCTGAGGCGCGCCCCACGAGGAGGTAGAGCCCTACGGCCGACGGATCTCCGAGGGGCTCGTCAAAGGCGAAGGCGGCCTCCGCCGCGCGCCCGAAGTACTCCTCGGGCGTCACCGGCCAAGAGCGGTGCTTCGTCCCCAGGAAGCGCGCCGTCGCCTCCGCCAAGGGACATTCGTCGTTCGGGCCCCCGAAGCATACGGAAAACGTCGGCACGTCTCCGCGCCTTCGGGCGAGCGCCGCCAGGATCGAAGAATCGACTCCGCTGGAGAGAAGTACGCCGGTTTCGCCGGGAATCCACTCCGCATCGAACGTCCGCTCTACCGTCGCGCGGATCGCGTGCGTCCAGAACTCCTCCGTCCGCTCGACGGGATCGACGGTCGGGGTAAAGTAGCGCACTTCCTCCGTACCCGCGGGGCGAACGCGGAGGAAGTGGCCGGGACGAAGGCGGAATACCTCGCGAAACGGCGTAAAGGGGCCGGGGACGTACTGCAGGGTGAGGTACATGAGCAAGGCTTCGAAGTTTACCTCGGGCGCCTGCGAGAGGGCGGGAAGGAGGGCCTTGAGCTCGGATGCAAAGGCCAAACTCCCGCCCCCTGCGGAGTAGAACAAAGGACGAACGCCGAAAGGATCGCGGACGAGGTACAGTGTCTCCGCTTCGGGGTCATGGAGCACGAGGACGAAGGCGCCGTGGAGGTAGGAAAATGCGCCTTCCCCGAACCGGTCGTAGAGGGCGAGGATCGCCCGTTCGACTTCGTCCCCCGTCGAAGTCTCCGGAAGCCTCCCCCCGAACAGGAGGCGGGCGTAGCGCAGGATTCCGCGTGCGTTGGCCGGCCTTCCGTCGAAGAGGGCGTAGCGTCCCGTTCGGAGGTCTATGGCACCCCGACGCACGCCGAGGGCCTTCACCTCCCCCTCCGAAGCCCCGGGAGATCCTCGGTCGATCCAAACGCCGATTCCGATTCCTTCCCGCCGATAGGCGATTTCCGGAGAACCCCGGTGCAACGCACGCCCGGCCATCGCCTCGAGGACGCCGTCGCGAGACGGGCCCTCTTCGCCGACCGTTCCGTCCTCCGCATGAGACCGAACGAAACGTGCAACACCCCAAAGCCCGCTCATCCCGCGCCATCTCCTTCGCCAAGGGCAGAATCGTTTCTTTGAGATGTCGACCGCTGCTTCGTCGGGGAACGCGCCTTCCCAAAGCTCTTCCCGCGAGTTGCCCGGTAAAGTTTCGTCTTGCCCGCCGACGGCAGACGAGGGGGTCGCCCCGCGCACCGCCCCACGGCTTCCTTGTCGTCGGAACCCCGCGTTTGCCGGGAGGAAACCACGGAAATCGTCGGAGTCCTCGGAAAAACCGGGAAGGAGGGAAGTCCCCAGAACACGACTATCTTACTCCCAAGGCCGCCAAGGTGCAACGCGCAACGGGGATGCGCAGGATGCCCGTCCGGGAATATGTCCCTCCGGGCGCTCTCCCCCTGCGCCTGCGGGAGTCTAGGTACCGATGCGCAGGATGCCCGTCCAGGGGCGCGTCCCTCCGGACCTGGCGGGGAAACCCGCGCGCGGCGCGCGCCCTTACGCCTTCTAAGGAATTTCTAAGATTGGCGAGGTACGGTAAAGCCGGAGGCGGAAAACGCCTCCCTATCCCAAAGCGAAACCAAGGGAAAGGAGGGAGACATATGCTCCTTTCGGGGAAGCGCCTGGGTGCCGCGCTCCTCGGAGTCGCCCTTCTCGGGGGCGCTCTGGCGCACGTCGCCTCGGCGGAAGGCACGACCGGGAACCAAGCGCCCGGTCAGGGGACGGGGAACCCCCCGGGCATCTCTGCACAACAAGGTCAGGCGGCGCAAAAGGCGGTCCGCGGCGCCAAGAGCCTCATCGCCCGCTTCGCCGAGGCTCTAGGAATGGACCGTAAGGCCCTAGCGGCGGAACTCCGAAGCGGCAAGTCCGTCGCGGAAGTTGCCCAGGAGAAAGGCGTATCTACGGACGCGCTCGTCGCCAAGGCGCTCGAAGGCGTCAAGGAACGCCTCGACAAGGCGGTGGAAAACGGCCGGATCACGGCCGAAGAGCGCGACAAGCGGCTCGAGGAGGCCAAGGTGCGCATTCAGGAGCGCATCGAAGCCAAGGGGACGGATGCGCAGCTCCGCTCCCGCCTCCATCGGCCGGATTCCGCACCTGCACCCCATGAAGGGAAGGCCGAGCACGGCGCGAAGAAGCACGCGCCGGGCGGTAAGGGTGCCGGAAACGGCGCCCCCCGCAGCAATTCCTCGGGCTCCAACGCCTGAGGAAGTTTCCCTCCTTCGCGTAAGGGCATCGCACCGCACAACGATTGGCCCGGAAGGTCTACGCCTTCCGGGCTTTTTTTCGGGCACGGACTCGCCCGAAAAGCTCGGCGGGTTCCGGCGATACGGCGGCACCTACCGCCCGAGCCTCACCATACCCCGGAAAAGAGTTCACGCACGAACTCCTCCACGCTTCCCCCCTCGGCCCACAGGTGGGCGAGGGCGCTCCCGACGATGATCCCCTCCGCGTGCGGGGCGAGCATCTCCACCTGCTCCTGGCGGTGGATCCCAAAGCCTACGGCTACGGGAAGAGAGGTCGCCGCCCGAATTTCCGCGAGGAAGGCGAGGAGCTCCTCGGGCAACCGCTCCCGCACGCCCGTCGTGCCCAGAGAGGATACGGCGTAGACGAACCCCTCCCGCCCCGCAAGCCGCTCGGCGATCCGCCCGCGGCTCGTGAGGGCGACGAGGGGGATGAGGGGAATGCCGACCGCGCGCAGGAAGCCGAGGACGTCGCCCGACTCCTCGGGAGGCAGATCGGGTACGAGCACGGCGTCGACGCCGGCCGCAAGCGCCTCACGGGCGAAGCGTTCCGCCCCAAAACGAAAGAGAGGATTCGCATACGCAAAGAGGACGAGCGGGAGGGCGAAGCCCTCGTCCCGTAAGGAGCGCACGAAGGCCAGGGCCTCTCCGATCCCGATTCGGTGGCGGAGCGCCCGCACCGCCGCTTCCCGGAGAACCGGACCGTCCGCCAAGGGATCGGAGTACGGGACGCCGAGTTCCACGATCCCCGCTCCTGCGCGGGCAAGCTCCCAAAGGCGCGCGCGCGTCTCTTCGGGCGTCGGATCGCCTAGGGTGAGGTAGGGGATGAAGAGGGGACGCGGCCCTCTGCGGAAGGCCGCCTCGATCGCCGCCGTCCCCCGGAGGTCGCGGGAGCCGTCGGAAGCCGCGTTCATCCCCGATCCCCCTGGGTACCCTCGTCGACGAACTTCACCCCTCGGGCTTCCAAGAGTTCGAAGACGTGCCCGAGGTCCTTGTCCCCCCGGCCGGAGAGGTTCACGAGGATCGGGCCGGGAAACTCCTTCGCCCAACGCTTCGCGTAGGCGACGGCGTGGGCGCTTTCGAGCGCCGGGATGATCCCTTCGAGACGCGTGAGGTCGAGGAACGCCTCGAGTGCCTCGTCGTCGGTCACCGCCTCATAGCGCACGCGCCCGATTTCCTTGAGGTAGGCGTGCTCCGGACCGACGCCCGGGTAGTCGAGCCCCGCGGAAATCGAGTGCGCCGGCAGGACGTTGCCCAGCTCGTCCTGAAGGATGTAGGACTTCGCTCCGTGGAGAACGCCCACTTCTCCGGCGGTGAGGGATGCGGCGTGCTTTCCCGTGGAAATCCCCAAACCCCCGGCTTCCACGCCGACGATTTCCACGGGGTCGTCGAGAAAGGCGTAGAAGAGGCCGATCGCGTTGCTCCCGCCGCCGACGGAGGCTACGAGTCCGCGGGGAAGTTCGCCGGTCATCTCGAGGAACTGCGCCCGCGCCTCCTCCCCGATCACCCGCTGGAAGTCGCGAACGAGCGACGGGTACGGGTGCGGACCGACCGCGGAGCCGAGGAGGTAGTACGTGTCCTCTACGTGCTCCACCCAGTAGCGGATCGCCTCGCTCACGGCGTCCTGGAGCGTGCGCGTACCCGTGGTTACGGGAACGACCTTTGCGCCGAGGAGGCGCATGCGCGCCACGTTGGGGGCCTGACGGCGCATGTCCTCTTCGCCCATGAAGATCACCGCTTCCATGCCGAAGCGCGCGGCTACGGTAGCCGTGGCCACGCCGTGCTGTCCCGCCCCCGTCTCCGCCACGAGACGGCGCTTCCCCAAGCGCTCCGCAAGGAGCGCCTGGCCCAGAGCGTGGTTGATCTTGTGCGCTCCCGTGTGGTTCAGGTCTTCGCGCTTGAGGTAGACGGGCGCGCCGTACGCCTCGGAAAGGCGCGGCACGAAGGTCACGGGCGTAGGACGTCCGGCGTATTCGCGAAGGAGCCGCCGGTACTCGGCGAGGAAGTTTTCGTCCTTGAGGTAGGTGTGGTACGCCTCCTCGAGCTCCTCGAGGGCGCGGACGAGCGTTTCCGGCACGTAGCGGCCGCCGTACGGGCCGAAGTGGCCGTCGCCCTCTCCGTAGGGACGGGCGATCTTCTTGCCCCCTTCGGGGGATTCCGTGGATGCGCTTTGAACCATCGAATTCGACCTCCTCGACGATGATCGAACAAGCAAACGTTCGCCCTATTCTCCCGCCCCTCCGCGCACCGCGCGGACGAAGGCGCGAATGCGTTCCGGGTCCTTTTCCCCGTCCCGCTCGACTCCCGAGGAAACGTCGACGCCGTCCGGTCGGTAGGTGCGGAGGAGTTCGCCGACGTTTTCCGGCGTGAGCCCGCCCGCAACCCATAGGCGCGTCTCCAACGCATCGGCGAGGGCGCGCCAGCGCGGAAGGACTTCCCAAGGAAACGTACGCCCGGTACCCCCGCCCGGCGAATCCACGAGGACGGCGTGAAGGGGGACGCGCACGCCCTGGACGAGGGAAAAGTCCTCCGGACCGACGGCGAGGACGACGGGAATGCGAAAGGCAAAATAGACGTCCTCCACCTCCCGCGCTTCGGCGACGCCGTGAAGCTGAAGGACTCCGAGCGGCCCGCGGGAGAGGACGGCCTCGATCGCCCTAAGGCTGGGCCGTACGAAGACCCCCACGCGCTTGGGAAGGCGCCGCTTTGTGGAAGGGGCGGAGTCCTCCTCGGACGCCCCGCCCTCGCCCGCCGCTTCGACGGCACGCCCCCCTCCTTCCGGAGGATTCGAAAGTCCCAACTTCAGGGTAAGCGCCTCGCGGCGACGCACTTCCCGGGCGTACGCGTGCAGAAGCTCGTGGTAGGCGGCGGGGGAAATGTAGCGGCGGCTCCCGGGAACGAAGACGAACCCGGCGTACTCTACTTCCAGGTCCGTGAGGAGGAGGAGCGTGTCCAACTGCCGCACCCCGCAGACCTTGATCGTCGGAGCGGATTCCCCCCGCGTCGCAGCAAGGTCCACCGCATTCACCCCCTCGTACCTCCGTAGCGTACCACAGGAAAGGACGGGGCGCACCGGAGCGCGGCCTCGCGGCGACGAGGGGAGGACCGGGCGTGCGCCCTCCGCCGGGAGGCAACGGGGGGAACGCGGGCTCGGCCGGACGGGCGGCGGAGCAAACGAGGCCTACGAAATCGGCCCCACAAGGGAGCGCACGGCGGCGGCGACGTCCGCCTGGCGCATGAAGTGCTCACCCACGAGCACGGCGCGCACGCCGAGCCGGGCGAGACGGGCCACGTCCTCGGGGCGGGAAATTCCGCTCTCCGCCACGACGATCGTCCCCGGCGAAAGAAGCGGTACGATGCGTTCGGAAACCCCGAGGTCGACGCGGAAGCTCGTCAAATCCCGGTGGTTGATCCCCACCAACCGGGCTCCCGCGCGCACCGCCTTTTCCGCATCGAACTCGTCGTGCACCTCGACGAGGGCGTCGAGGGCGAGGGATCGGGCATGTTCGAGGAGCGCGGCCAAGGTCGCCTCGTCGAGGATGCGGGCGATGAGGAGGACGGCGTCGGCCCCGTGGACGCGGGCGAGGTCGATCTGCACAGGGTCAAAGACGAAGTCCTTCCACAGGACGGGGCGCCCGACGGCACGGCGGAAAAACGAGACGTAGAGAGGATCGCCGGCAAAGTGCACACGCTCCGCGAGGACGGAAAGGGCGTCGACTTGGGCCTCCGCGTAGCCGCGGGCGACGGCGTAGACGTCCCACGGCTCGCGAATCGTCCCCCGAGAAGGGCTTCGCCGCTTTACCTCGGCGATCACCGCCACGGGCCGGGGGGAAACGACGAGCGCCCGGGCAAAGGCGAAGGTCCCTTCCGGCGCTTCGGCGCCCGCGGAAACCGCCTCTTCCGCAAGCTTTCGGGCGAGGTATGCGAGGTCCGCCGCGCTCGCGCGCAGCCCCTCGACCTCTCGCCTCTTGTCGGCGAGGATCTGCGCGAGGAAACTCGAAGGAGATTCCAACCCCATGCACCCCCTTGGCGACCGCCGCTGTACTTCCCCGAGAAATGCGGCCGAAGGACGAACGTCAGCCGGCCGTGGGGGCCGCGTCGGGAACGTCGCCCCCCCTTTGCGCCAGCTCCGCGGCAAGGAGATTCCAACCCCATGCACCCCCTTGGCGACCGCCGCTGTACTTCCCCGAGAAATGCGGCCGAAGGACGAACGTCAGCCGGCCGTGGGGGCCGCGTCGGGAACGTCGCCCCCCCTTTGCGCCAGCTCCGCGGCGCGGCGGAGGAGCCGCCCGAGGTAGGCGGAAGTCGCCCCGCCTTCCACGAGCTCCCGCGCCCGGCGTACGCCTTCCGCGAGGCTTGCCACGGTTCCGGCGACGTAGAGGGCCGCACCCGCGTTGGCGTATAGGAGGGCGCGGTCGGCCTCCGTAGGCGTTGGTACCGCTCGCCGTTCGAAAGCGTGCTGCATCCCAAATCCTTCCCCCTCGGCGCCGAGGAGCGCCCACAGAAACGCGCCGGCCGTTTCCGCCTCCACGCGCGTAGCTTCCTCGCAGGCAAAGCGCGGAAGCCCGAGGTCCAGAGGGTCGAGGACGTACGTCTCCGTCCGATCCCCGCGAATTTCGGCGACGCGCGTCGGACCGAAGACGCTCACCTCGTCGAGCGCCCGGCCCTCCTCGCCACCGCACGCGCCGCTCACGACGAGGGCGTGTTCGACGCCGAGGCGGCGCAGGACTTCGGCGAGAAACTCGAGGCGCTCCGGAGCGCTCACGCCGAGCACCTGACGGCGCACGCCGGCGGGGTTCGTGAGCGGCCCCAGGAAGTTCATCACCGTAGGAAAGCCGAGCTCGCGCCGGACGTCGCGGAGGCGCGCCATCGCTGGGTGGTAGAGCGGAGCGAAGAGAAAGGCGAAGCCGAGCTCTTCCACGAGCCGCCTCTGCCCCTCCGCGGAAAGCTGCACGGGGAACCCGAGCCCTTCCAGCGCGTCGGCGCTCCCCGAGCGCCCGGAAGCGGCGCGGTTTCCGTGCTTGATCACGGGAACCCCCGCCGACGCGGCGACGAGGGCCGCGGCGGTGGAGACGTTGTACGTGACCCCGCCGTCTCCCCCCGTCCCCGCCGTATCCACCGCACCCGGAAAGGAAGGAAAGGGACGGGCGTACGCCCGAAGGGTCTCCACGAAGCCGAGGACTTCCTCGACATCTTCCCCCTTGACGCGCAAGGCGGTGAGAAGGGCGGCCGCCTGAACCGGCGTGGCCTCCCCTTCGACGACGGCGGTGAGCGCCGCGCGCGCCTCTTCGCGCGTGAGGGAATTCCGCCGGACGAGACGTTCGAGGTATGCGCGCACCCGATTTCCCTCCGTTCTCTGCCGCGCTTGCCGGAAGCATCCTCCGGCAGCCGACGCGTTTTCACGCCCAAAGACCGTCGGGCCCTTGCCGAGGGGCCCGCATACATCCCTGCCCGAAGCCCGCGATCCGAAGCCAAAATTCGCCGAGGCTTCAAACCCGCGGCGCCGGACGCCTCATGGCCGAGCGAACGACGCCCAAGGCGGTGAGGAGCACGCGGCGTTTGTTGCGGATTTCCAGCGCCTCCCGCGCGGGCAAGGAGCCGGCGACGATCCCCGCCCCCGCCTGCGCCTCGACGACGTCCCCGCGAAAGACGAGCGTGCGGATGGCGATCGCCGCGTCCGCCTCGCCGTCGAAGCCGACGAACCCCACGGCACCGCCGTAAAAGCCTCGGGGAGAACCCTCCTCTTCGGCCAGAAGCTCGAGCGCCCGCGCCCGCGGCGCGCCGAGCACGGTGCCCGCCGGAAAGAGGCGGGCAAAGACATCCCACGCGCCCACGTCCGGGAGGAGGTGCCCTTCCACCTGCGAGACGAGGTGGATCACGTGCGAGTACGTCTCGAGCACGCCGCCCGCAGCAAGGGCGAGCGACCCCGGCGCGACGAGCGGAGCGAGGTCGGCAAAGGTGAGGCGGACGAGTTGTTCGTGCTCCTCGCGTTCCTTGGCGTCTGCCAGGAGCTCCTCCCGCATCCGGAGGTCCTCTTCGGGCGTACGGCCCCGGCGCCGCGTCCCGGCGATCGGACGCACGAGCACCCGCCTGGCCCCTTCCCCGCCGACACCGTCGCGCTCGATGCGAAAGAGGACTTCCGGCGAAGACCCCACGAGGAGGGCGGCGAAGTCCTCCCCTGACTCGAAGGCGTTCTGGGAAGGGGAGGGGGATTCCCGGCGCGGGAGGTCCCGCGGAACGGGAAAGAAGTACATGTACGGCGAAGGGTTCACGTGCCGGAGCGCCCGGTAGGCGAGGAAGGCCGCCTCGAACGCACGTTCCCGCGGGCGCCCCGCTGAAGCGAGGTCCCTTTCATCCCCTGCGGGAAGGACGAGTTCGGAGAGCGGGATTTCCATCCGGTGCGAGAGGACGACCTGCTCGACTTCTCCCTTTCGAACGGCGGCGAGAACGCCCTCCACGCGCCGGAGGAACGCTTCTTCCTCTTCCCCTACGAGGGCGTCTGGAACCGCATCTGCCTCATCCCCTGCCTCTTCGAGGAGCGCCAGGGGCAGCCGGGCATCCGCAGAGGCTTCCCACAGGCGCTCCAGCCGCTTCCGCGCCTCCGCCTCCTTCGCCCTTCTTTCCTCCGCATCCGCGCCTTCGCGAAAGAGGACGAACGACGTCCACTCGAGCGTTCCGCGGCGGTGGTCGAAGGTGAGGAGGACTTCCGGCAAGACGAGGTAGAGAAGAGGTGCGGAAGCATCCGCAGGGGCACGACGTGCGGGCGGGAGGACGCCCCCCTCCCTCCCCAGAACGTGCGCGAGCTCAAAACTCGCGGCAAAGAGAAAGCCGCCGCGAAAGCGCCCCGAGGGGAGTTCCGCCTCATCCGTAAGGCGGAAGAGGCGGGAAAAGGCAGATAGCCCCTCCGCTAAAGGCCTCCCCCGGAAAGGCGCGCCCTCCCGACCCTCGGGATCCCGAGAAGGAGAAAAGGCCGTCCCCGCCTCTTCGGGAAGGACCCGAAAGCTTCCGTCCGGAAAGAAAAGGACCTCCGCGAGGCGACCCAAAGCGACGTAGGAGTGGCGCCCTACGGCGCTCTCTCCTTCGGCGCTCTCGAGAAGCACGGGCCGGTAAGCGCGAAGCGCGTGGGCGAGGGTTACGGGGGTCCAAGTGTCCGATGGGGTACGCCGCGTGAGTGCGTGTACGACAAACAAAAAGCTCCCCTCCCGTCCGGAGGAGAGCATCGCGTTCTTGCCGATTTCGGCGCGTAAGGCACGGGGATTCCCTGCCTCGGGCGGAAAATCCTTTCCGCACCTAGAGGCCCTTGCCGACGAAACGGCCTTCCCTTTCGGCAAGGGGGCGAAGCGCACGGGCAACGCCCGCGCCCGCAACCTCCCGCACCTACGTCCGCGCCCGCCTGCGCGACGCCTCGGCTCAAACTCGCGATGCTCTCCACACTCGTCTCAACTCGGCTCTCCTCACCGCGTCGCGCTCCCGGCGGCGGTGATGGCGTTATTCTACACCACGAGGCGAGGAAAAGTAAAGAGACGAGAGAAGCTCTACGACTTCCGCCCGACGAGGACGGCGCCGACCACCACGAGGGCGCTCCCGACGAGCTGAAGCGGCCGAACCGCATCCCCCAAGACGAAAATCCCGAGAAGCGTCGCCACGACGGGCTCCACAGTGACGAGGATCGCCGCGCGGCCAGCGTCGAGCCCTTCGAGCGATTTCGTGTAGAGCGTGTAGGCGAGGGCGGTGGGAAAGAGGGCAAACGCCAGACCTACGGCGAGGACGGATCCGCGGAACCAAGCCGCCTCTTCCGCGAGCGGGGAGGCAAACGGCGCAAGGGCGAGCCCCGCAAAGAGAAAGGTGTATGCGGCGACGACTTCCGGCGGCACCTTCCCCGCGAGCGGCTTGGCGAAGATCGTGTACAGACCGTAGGCGAAGCCGGCGAGAAGCCCGTAGCCCGTACCCGCAAAACCCGAAAACGCCCCAAACCCTGCACCCGAGACGAACAGCACGCCGAGGACGGAGGCGACGAGGGCGAGCGCCTTCGCACGCGCGATCTTCTCGCCCAAGACGACGCGGGCGAGGAGGACGACAAAGGCCGGCGCCGTGTAGAGGAGAGCCACGGCCACGGGCAGGGGCGTGAGGCGAATCGCCTGAAAGTACGCCCAGTTGAAGAGAGCCATACTCGCCACGCCCGTCCCCAAAAGGTAGGGCAGCGCCCAACCCCCGGGAAAGAGGGGCATACGCCGAACGGCGAGATAGGCGAAAAGGAGGAGCGAAGTCAAGACGGCGCGGAGGACGACGATGTCCACCGAGGACAGGCCCTGCGCGCCCAAGGCGCGGACGAAGAGCCCGATCGTACCCCACAACACGCCGGCAAAAAGGGCGTAGACGACGGACACGGCGGTTCCCCCAAAGGCACTCCCAGGGCGGTCGTTTCTTCCCATACTACCACGGTAGCTCGCGCGAAGCCGATAGGTTCTGCACTCGCCCACAAAGCTGCCCATAAAAAAAGGATTGGCAGAGACGTTTCTGATATCCTCGAGTCGAGAGAAGCCGAGAGGTGATCCCGATGTCGCTTCGAGTGCTTTCCGAAGAGCCCCCCGGTTCTGTCGGTTCCACCCTCCTCGAGATCGAGCGCGTTACGAAGCGCTACGGCGCGCGGATCGCCGTGGACGACGTGAGCCTGAACGTATCCGCAGGCGAGTGCTTAGGTCTCCTCGGACCCAACGGCGCGGGCAAGTCCACCTTGCTCGCCGCCGCCTCGGGGATCGTCCGCCCGGACGCAGGCAGCATCCGCATCGGAACCTGGGACATCTGGAAAAGGCCGCGGGAAGCAAAGCGCCTCATCGGGTTTGTCCCCCAAGACGTCGCCCTCTACCCCACCCTCACCGCCAGAGAAAACCTCGCCTTTTGGGGGGCGTTGGCGGGGATCGGCGATGCGCGCGCCCTGTGCAAGCGCATGGATGAAGTCCTCGAACTCGTGGGCCTCGAAGAACGCGACCGAGACCGCGTGCGCAACTTCTCGGGAGGGATGAAGCGGCGCCTGAACATCGCGGCGTCCCTCCTCCACGAGCCGTCCCTCCTCTTTTTGGACGAGCCTACGGTGGGCATCGATCCACAGAGCCGGAGGCACATCCTGGACACCGTCCGCAACCTCGTCCGGGACAAAGGACTCACCGTGGTGTATACGAGCCACTACATGGAAGAAGTCGAAGACCTCTGCACACGCGTTGCGATCATCGATCAGGGGAAAGTTCTCGTCGTAGGGACCTTGGACGAAGTAAAGAACATCGCGGGAGAACACGAGACCGTAGAACTCGAGGTCCAAGGGGATGCCGAAGCTGCCCGCACCCTTCTCGCAACCCATCCCGCCGTCCTCGCCGTCGCCGAAAGTGGGGGAAAAGCCGATGCCGCCGAAACGCTCCTCGTGCTCCGCGTCGAACGCGCCGACCACGCCATTCCGCAGATCCTGGCCGCGCTCATTTCCCAGCTCGGCGGACGCGTAACCCTCCGCACCCTCCGCGTGCGCCGCCCCGACCTGGAAACCGCCTTCCTCGCCCTTACCGGACGAACGCTCCGGGTGTAGGAGACCTATCTGCCCGTGGGAATTGGGGTTTCTCCAAAACTCCGGCGACGCCGAAGGGGGAATTCCCGTGCGCGCGCTCTTCGCCCTCACCGGATCGCGGATCCTCCTCGCCCTCCGCGATCCCCTGGCCTTTCTTCTCTACCTCCTCTTTCCCTCCCTCCTCGTCGGGATCCTCGGCCTCGCCTTCCAGGGTACGTGGGAAGCGCCCACGCTCACCTCGTTTCCTATCTCCGTGCTGGACGAAACCACCGCCCCAAAAGCCGAGGCACTCGCCCGCGCGCTGCAAGAAGCCCTTCGCGCCGCCGAACCTTCCGCTCCTTGGAGCCTAGCAGAGGGAAAAGGAAAGGACCTCTCGACTGCTCTGACATTGCTCCGAAAGGAGGAGCTCGGGGCCGTCCTCGTCCTCCGCGACGGCGGGAATTCCCTCGTCGTAGACGCTTACCTCGACGAGCGGCAGCCGACGCAGGCGGCGGTGGTGCTTTCCTTTTTGGACGCCTTTCAAACCCTCTCCTCCTCTTCCGCCGCACCTCAGTCCGCAGGAGCTCTCCCTATCCCCCTCGAGGTGAAGGAAACTTCCCTCATCCCCGTAGGTCCCTTCGCATACTACACCCTGGCCATGGGAGTCATGTTTTCCGTATTCGTCGCCTTTGGTGGTGCGGGGCGGATCGTCGAAGAC
This sequence comes from Brockia lithotrophica, assembly GCF_003633725.1. Classification (NCBI taxonomy): domain Bacteria; kingdom Bacillati; phylum Bacillota; class Bacilli; order Thermicanales; family Thermicanaceae; genus Brockia; species Brockia lithotrophica. The sequence continues at coordinate 740,120 of NZ_RBIJ01000001.1, forward strand.
CGCAACACTTCTATCTTCGCCCGCATATCCACGTATCCCGTGAGCAAGTCGTCGATCCTCGCGGGGTATCTCCTGGGGAACGCTTTCGTCATCTGGCTCTCCCTGCTCCTCCTCCTCGTCGTAGCCGAACTCGCCTTCGGCGTGCGCTGGCACGGTCTAGGGCTCCTCCTCGTCCTCGCGGGAATGTACGCACTCGCCTGGTCGGGAATTTCCCTCCTCCTCGCCACCATCGCCAATGATGCGGCTGTCCTCCGGATGCTTGGGGGATTCGTCGGGATGGCCGTAGGAAGCATCTCTGGGAGCATGTACCCCCTTTACCTCTTTCCCCCGAGCATTGCGGCTGCCGCCCACCTCCTCCCCAATACGTGGGCGCTTGAAGCGATGCTCAATGTCGCCGCGGGATTACCCGTTGCGTCCACCTGGCCGGCGTGGATCGCACTCACCGCCTACACCGTCGGAAGCCTCGCCCTTGCCACCCAACGCCTCACACGCCAAGGGGGTGCGTGAACGTGCAAGGAAACCCAGGCTTTTTTTCTTCTGTGCTCGCCGTCCTGCGCCTGCGCTTTGCCTCTGCATGGGCCAATCCCCGTGCGCTTCTCCTCTCCCTCGCACTCCCCCTCGGGTTTGCGGCAATCCTCGGGCTCTTCATCTCAAGCGAGACAAGCGGCGGGAAAGACGAAAAAAACAAAACCTTTTCCATACGCCCCTTTGTTACCCTCGGCGTGGCGCTTGAGGAGGGTGGCACCGTACCCGACCGCGTCCTCGACGCTCTCCGCGCAGTGCGCGGCATCGCCATCGTCCCTATAGAGGAACCCCTTGCAAAAAGGAGCGAACGTGTCGAGGAGCTCCTCGCCCGCCGCACCGTGGACGCCGTCCTTTTCCTCCCCCAATCGGCCTTATCCGGCGTATCCGGAAAAGAAGTCTTTACCCAAGCCACCCTCTCCCAGGGAGGGAATCCGTCGGAAAACCTCGCCCCAGAAGAGGCACAGGAGAATAGGTCGGAGGCGCTTCTTCTCGTAGGCCCTTATGCAGAAAACCTGCGCGAGTACCTCACCCTCACCGTACACCTCGCCTTCCTCCGCCTCGCAAACGCCGGGGAAAAGAGTACGGCGGAAGAGCGACACGACGAAATTGTCGTCCACGAGATCAACGTCCGAGCAATACCAGATGCACCACCGGGCGCCGCCGGGAACACCAGCACGGATTCGGCCGGATCTTTGAGCCGCGCGTCCTTCCCCCGCACGGTACTGGCCTTGGCCCTCTTTTTTTCCCTTTACCAAACGCTTGGAGACGGAGCCTTCCTCGCCGAAGAACGGGCGCTCGGTACGTGGATGCGCTTCCGCACCCTTCCAGCTTCGGAAAGCGGGTGGGCGCTCGGCCATCTCGGAGGAATTTGGCTCGGCCGTACCGTAGAACTCCTCCTCGTCCTCGCGTTGGCCTCGGTGTTCTTTTCCCTCCCCATCGCCAATCCTTCGATCGTCGCCACCGCGGGAGCCCTCTTCGTCCTCATCGCCGCCGGAGCGGGCGTCTTTATGGGATCCTTCTTTCCCAATGTAGCGGCGTACCGCGCCTTTGCCATCCTCCTCGCCGTCGTCTCGGCCATGCTCTCAGGGACGTTTTGGCCTCCGGACGTCGTAAGTCCGACGATGCAGACACTCGCTGCGTGGATTCCTCAGAGCTGGGCGGTCGATGCCCTCCTCGTAGGTACTTCTGGGGGAAGCTGGGGAGATGCCGCATCCGTCCTATCCCTGCTTACGGGAGTCGCGGTGGGAAGTCTCCTCTTGGGAACTTGGAGTCTCCACAGAGCTCTGCGTCTGTGATACAATTTTTCCCGCATAATTTACCAAAGCGCAGCCTTTAAAAAACCCTACAACAAAACACAAATCAGGAGGAAACGAGCATGAAAAAACCGATGCCCGAACAAGAAGAGCGCCAGTGGGCCACGGGCGTACATCTAGCCCATATTGCCGGCTACATCATTTTTTTCATCCCGTTCTTTGGTCTCGCTGCGACATTTGGGCTATGGTATTGGCGCAAAGAGGACAGCGATTTCTTCAATGACCAAGGTAAAGAAGCTCTAAATTTTCAGATTACAATTTCATTGGCTTTATTAGCTATAACCTTCCTTACAGTAATCACAACCGGGATGTGGAGTGTTGGATCTCTTGTTATCCTTGGTGCAAACGATTATGTATACGGAACCGGTTTGTATCAAATAGCATTGATGTGGAACATTTTGAGGTATCTTGTTAATTTGTTCAACATAGTATTTAGCATCATCGCTGCAGTACAGGCTAGTAAAGGGATTCGTTATCGGTATCCTATAAATTTGAGATTGGTTAAGTGAATTTGACAGAGTAACCAAACCAAAAACATACACCCAACAAAATCGATGCCTATTATGTGCAATTATGTTTATGCAAAAACATAAAAAAGCGTAGCGCGTGAGGCTACACTTTTTTATGTAGAAGCAAGAAAAAAAAATATCTCGTTACATATATCACCCTTAGCTCCGCGAATTCCCCGTAAGGATCGCCATGAGACGAAGGATGAAGAGAAAGAGGTTCACCACGTCCAAATATACGTTCAGCACAGCCATAGGTAGGTCGCGTGCAGGTACGCCGTTCTTATACTGAGAGATGTCGTAGAGAATCCATCCGGTGAATATCGCAATCCCGCCGATTGTGTACACGTAGTTCATAATCGGTCCCATGGGGAGGAAAAGACCCAAAAGCCCGACGAGAACGAGACCAATTGTACCCACGAAGAGAAATCCGCCGAGGAAGGAAAAATCGCTTTCCGCCCGCGAGGCGTACCACGAAAGGGCGAGAAAGCTCACCGCCGTGATCCCAGCAGCTGCGGCAACGAGCTGGCCGCCCAAAACGGATACGTAGGCGAAAATAGGAAAGGCTAGGGCAAAGCCCGTGACGGCCGTGAAGGCGTAGAGAAACCCGTAACCTACGGCTCCTCCCCTCGCCCGCACGATCACAGCGCCGACGATCATCGCCAACTCGACGACGAGCGCAAGGAAAAACAACGGGCTTTCCGCAGGGACAAAAATCAGCCCCAAAACCCCGGCGAGAGCCGCCACAAGGAGCGACATACCGAGGTGGAAGATGAGTTTGCTGAGCGGCTCAACCCTCTCGGCCTGGGAAAACGACCCTTGTGTGGGAAAGGTCACGTATGATCCCTCCTTGGAAGTCCATTACCTACGCTTCGAGTATACCTCGTTCCTTAACATTGCACAAGGTGAAAACCTACAGTTCATGAAACTCGTTCCCTGCGTCGTCCGTCCCGACGTACATGCGGGTGGTGGTTGGTGTCCCCCGTGTGGAAAGCATGATCGATATGCAAGAATCCCCCCAAAGAATTGATGGTTGTTGCAGCATAGGATATATATAAAGCAAAAACAAACAATACATTATCTACAACTACTTCTACGAATTCGAAGTAACATAAATTATAAAATCAAAGGTTTTTCGAAATCTATATAACGATCAATTCCATACACGCGCACAAAACGTTCCCTTGCTCCATACAGCAAATAAATCCTAAGGCTATCTTTTTTATTATCAATAATGTTTATTAATAAATGCTCAAGTTTTTCGAATTGTTCTGCGTTTATGTAACACTCAAAAAGTGACTTTTGAACTCTTTGACAATATTCGGTACAAGCTTTTGCAACACGCCGCAACCTTTTTTGACCTTCTACGGTTTCTGTATTTACATCATAAGCAATCAATATATTCAAAATTAACACCTCTTTATTTAGTAATATATGGTATATAATCATCGGAATCTCCGCGTAAAAAGCGAGAAAGAAGTCTTGCTTGAATATGGGGGAGAAGGCCTATGGGAACATCTCGCTTTATTACAGGATGTACAACCGTTTCTTGTTTTCTTTTTTGATACTCACTTAATAAAATACGCCTAGCATCTTCTTTAATAAAAATCGAGCCTCCGGGCCGTATTTCAAAATCTTCAATAGTTATTTGTTTTCTATTAATCAATGTAAAAATTAAACGATCTCCTAATATACTTCTAAATTCTTCGCATAAATCTAATGCTAAAGCCGGTCTCCAGGGCGAAGTTCGTGTAGAAAACCGATTTGAGGATCAAGTCCCACTCCCTCACATGCCGAGACACATTCATTTATAAGAAGAGAATACATAAATGACAACAAAGAGTTTAATGGATCGCGCGGAGGTCGTCTACTTCTACCTTGCCAGCGAAATTTATCATTATTACGAATAAGATAATTAAAAGTAGAAAAATAAATTGTTGCCGCTTTTCCCTCTAATCCTCTTACAATATCAATATCAAATGCATCGTGCTGTATTTCTTTAATCAATAAGTCAAGGGATTTGACGGACTCTTTTAAAAAAGAATTTACAGAACTATTATTAGTATCCTTATACTCCCTCAAACCTCTAAGTATAACACTTCTTGAGTTTTTTATTTTTCCTATTACAAACTTTTTAGCTAATCTGATTTTTTGATCTTCATTATTATAGGCATCGTATTGTGATTTACGCAGCAAAACATTACCCGAAGTCATTCCTTGGGTCCTGGCTATAAATCTTCCAGATTGAGAAAACCAAGCAATAAATTTCCCGTTATCTATTAAGTTTGATATAACAAACGGGCTTATTAATACGTTACCAAAAACAACAATACCATCTAAATTATATATAGGAAATTGAATAACAGTTTGATTATTTTGTTCTACACGCAAGTTTTTGTTGTGTATATGAATGTAACTACCTTGGGTTTGTATATACAATGTATTTAGAAACTCCATTTTAAAACCCTTCCTCTAATAAAATATCTCTTATATTTTGGTTTATATTCGGTAAACAAACTTCGTATAAGGAACAATTTTTGCATCTATTATCATTTACAGGAGGCGGTAAATTAGGTTTTTAAATAGGTCACGAATTTCTTTAATTATTTTCTTTATTTCACTAAAATGTTTATCTATACATATGATTTCTACTCTCCTTCTGGACTTATTATAATAAAGAGCTCCTTTATTAACCGATTTATTAAACATTTCTTCCAAGCATAAAACTATAGAACATAATTGAAGTTCATCTGCGTAACGCGAAGGTAGAGGGCCGGGCTTATAATCTACTGGATATGGAGTACCATCTGGAAGAAACTCTACAATATCCGCCACTCCAATCAAACCTAATCGTTCCGACCAAACAGGAAGAGAAAACTCAACCCCAAGGTTTTCTCTAACTATTCCACGGGGAATATCTACATTTTCATGAAGGTGTTTACCGCGAAGTGTGTAGACATTATCTAACCAAATGTTTTCTAAATATATTAGCGCGAACTGACGTTTACAGTACGCGTAATGTTGAATGGCACGAATGTTAACTAAATCTTCTTCTTTCCATTTATATTCACTATCATTATTACTTAAAATTGGATCCATAAAATTACACTCCTTTACTTATTGTCTTAACAATATTATTCCAAAACATCACAGTTAATTGAACCAACCTCAAACTCGCCGACGCTCCCCGCTTCCTTTACTCCTCCCCACCAATCACATCGCTCACTACCAAAGACTGGCAAATAAAGAGTGGTAAAGGTGAAGACCCATGTTTTGGATTACTCTACCAAAATACTCCAAACAAGTCAAGTGTTCCGGCTTCGGAAGAAGTGGATCTGGCACCGTTGCCACGTACAGCCCTGAAATTCGGTATGAGGGTCTTGACGCGCCCGCTGCTCTGTGACCATCGCCACACCTCGAGTCAACACCCCGATTACCGCCATCTCCATTAAAGCGAGAAGATAGGCTTGCTCGCCACACGGTTATCGAGCGAGAAGCCCCGTTGGAAACATGCCATTTTGAACCCCTGTAACGCGCAACGTCAGTCACCCACCTGTGTGGAGAGCGTACATGTGACGGTTCCATTGCGACAACCACTTCACGTCTAGTAGATTCAGCCATCGCTTCAACGTTGCCGCCTCTTTCTAGGCGGTTAAAACGCTTTGTCTTCGGAAGGGCCGTGATGTTAAGCGCAATGCTTCAACGTTGCCGCCTCTTTCTAGGCGGTTAAAACCGACGGACTGCTTCGGCTTATACACGTTTTAGACGGCGCTTCAACGTTGCCGCCTCTTTCTAGGCGGTTAAAACAAAAATACACCGTTTAGGAAAGCCCCGAAAAGGAAGCTTCAACGTTGCCGCCTCTTTCTAGGCGGTTAAAACTCCGGCCTCTGCAAGCCCTTGTCCCTCCGGGCTTTGCAGCCCCTATTCCGCGAACCTCCTTTTGAGGGAGCAAAAAAAGAGCGATCGCATGGCGCAAATCCCGGAAAAGCCTTGTGCCGCTTGCACCGCGAACCCCCCACCCCTGGCGTCACCACTGCCGATCCGCGATGTTTGAATATTATAGACATTAGACAACATACACGGGCGTTGCGACGCTCTTGTACCCCCCTCGGCCAACCCTATACTGGGGTACTTCAATCTCCCCGATGATCCCCAGCTTCCTTCGATCTTCCCCACCAACCGCATCGCTTACCACAAGGTGGAGAAGGCTTCGCAAGGCTGGCAAAGAAAGCGGAGCACGCCATATGGGAAACCTGATCGTTACGTTTCCATTTTGACGAATAACTCCGGGCAAAGTCAAGTCGCGCCGACCCCGGGTGAGGTAGGTTACGTAGAGAGGCAGCGATTCGAACGCCAGCCACTCCCCCACTGCTTCTGTAGGTAGCCTCCTCCCCGAAGCCTCATAACTAATGTAAGCATCTTCCTGAACGATCGAGGGATGAAAACGGAAAGAGGGAACATCATCGAGAAAACGCCAAGACCCATTCACAAGAGCATCGTGAAGCACACGCAAAGATTTACTGGATTCTTTTTTAAGAAATTTCAAAATTTCTTTGTAAGTATTAAACGGATCTACTTGCCCAGCGTACGTCAAAAGCGGAGTATCATGAAATTTTCCGTCGTTTAACCACCTTCCCAGCGCTATAATAGAATAAACTTTCACGTTATCTAAAACGAGTTTTTTTAAAAAATCGTCATAAGTATTTTTATTATGTTCATTTCTAACATCCTTAAGGCTTAAATTTGATAAACTTTTTAGATAATGTGTTGGAACAAAAAGACTCCACGGGTCTTTATCTCGCCGATCCAACATCTCTTTGAGCGCTCTTAAAAAGTTTACCAAACATGTGCTCGTACGGGAAACCTCTCGTGCAATCAGCACCGCGTAGTCGTCCCGACGGCTATTGTCGCGCTCCCACCTCAAAAACCATACAACTTTTTTTCGGGATGGATTTTGGGTATCATCGCGTTCCTCGACGATCCGCACGGCGTCTCTATTCACGGAAAAGTTTAGTGGGGGACTCCCGTAAGCTCCGAGGTTTTGAAACTCCGGTTCCTCCGTAGCGATGCGCAAAAGTCCGTATGCGGCCATCGCCGCAAGGGGGGCGTCTGCAAGACGCAAGGACGTGAGGTGAAGCTCGCATGTCGCCATCGCAAGCCTTCCTTCCAACGGTGCCCTCGTTCCTCTTGGGCACGCATTTAAATTTAAGCCTTCTCAACGTTCATCCCCTGAGTGAAGCCCATTCATCGGCAAGGCGTAGGAGTGCCTCTAGGTAAGCGATACCGTAGATCCCGTACTGCTCCAGATGGTCAAAGAACCGGTTTGCCCACCCGGATTCCAAAGACGTGGCTTCGGGAACGTCGACTCCCTCCGGCAAGCTCAGGTCCTCGACGCCAAATAGGGTTGCCCGAATCGACTTCCAACGTTCGCCAGGTTCCCAGGCGAGGGGCGGGAAGTATGGCCTTCCGTACCCGTGGTGCGTTCCGATCAAGTAGAGAACGAGTTCCCTGAGCTCATGTGACACGCCAGCCAAAGCGGTGTTCTGCCAGGAAAGATTGAGAAGCACCACGGAAATGTATTCATGCCGCTTCTTAAAGGGCCAATCCAAGCGCCGGTAGAGTTGTTCCCGCAAAGCAGGGTTCCGCTCGACTCTGTTGGACTTGGCGAGGTACCCATCGGAAAGATTTTCGGTTTCCCCTCCGCGGAGTATGGACTGAAAGCGCGGATCGAGCTTTCCTACATCGTGGTACCGCGCGGCCCATTTGAGTGCTTCGCCAACGGACGACCCGATCTCGCTCGATTGAGAAGAAACGCCCGGAAGAAGGGGGATACGTAACGAGGACAACCCGAGGAATCGGGTGTAATGTTGCACCTGATCTTGGACGGCTTGGAGGTGCTCTTCGAGCCCGATCTCCCGCGAAGCTGCGGTTTCTTCTTCCTCGACTTCGTCGCGTCCCCAGGACAATTCAACACTGGCAAGCGCATCCGACCTTTGGTTTCGGACGTATTCGCGGTAGTCCTCCGCCGGGACTCCAAAGAGAAGTCCGATCGGTTGCAGGTCTCCCTCCCCTTCTTCTGACGCAGAAAACACGTCGCCCAAAGGATGCGGTACAACCGTATTGGCGTAGCCCTTGAGGAAGGAGGCAAGCCTCTTGCACGGATCGGCAACATTCGTCTCCCGACCGAGCGTGTCCAAAAGGGATTTTACCCCTTCCACAAGACGTCGGACTTCCACATCGTCGATGGACATGTGCTTTAGAGAAATCTTTTTTCTCACGGAGGGGGAGAGGGAGTCCAAAAAGGCCGCATGAGCACGAAGGAGGGCAGCGAGTTCCTGCTTCTTTTCTTCGTCTGCAACACATCGTTCGAGGTGTCGAACGGTAAGGGGCAGGTAGAGTATCCTAGGAAAAGAATCCAACCCATCGAGGATGCCGGCGACGTACACGTCGGCGCCCTTCAGGGGCTCACTCCCCCGTCCCGCGTTTGTACCATAAGCCGGGGGCTGCCACCCGTATTCGTCGACCCCGCCGTACGACGCCGGTACGACCACAACGTCGCCGGGGCGAAGCAGTGCACGTGCTCCCTTTCTTTCTTCCTTGGAAAGCGCCTTCAGGTGGAGAAGCGGCGTGTCGCCCTGGCTGTCGGCAGAGCGGTAGAGATATGCAGGGCGGAACGGGCGCTTGTGCGCCCCTTCTTCTGTAGCTCCGCCTTCTACGTCGTCGGCGTCGGCCCACTCGCGGCGGAGCCACGTCTGGACGGTGTAAAACGGAAGTGATAGCATCTCGTAGCTCATGGGCGGCGCGTATGCAAAGTATTCCTGAAGTTTTTTGAGGTTGTCCGGGTTTAGGTCTTCCTCTTTGAGGTCTTCTCGCCAGACGACGTACACGTCCAGAGGCGGGCTTTCGTCCCCGTGAAGGTACAGGGATATATCGGGCTCGACGCCGACGAAGCTCGTTTGGGCGAGTCGTTCGAGCTCCACATGCGTAATGTCCGGAGGCCTCTTAGGTTCGGGGAAATACAAGGACTTTCCCTGTTCGGCACGTTTTCTGAGCCCGCTGTGCGAGAAGTCGAGCCGGTCTGTCGAAGAGAGCACCTGCAAGCACTCTTGAACGTCCTTTTCGGAGTACGGGTAAGGTTTGTAGTCCTCCTCTTCGGGCGCGACCACAACACAGAGAGGCCCTTTTCCGTCGTACTGACCGTCTCGGTTGAGCCGTCCGAGGCGCTGGAGGAGGGCGTCGCACGGTGCCGCTTCCGTTACCATTCCGGCAAACGAAACGTCTACTCCGACCTCAATGGTCTGCGTCGCCACCAAGACCCGCGGAAGTCCTGTCGACGAAAAGAGCCGCTCGTTCAGGAGCTTGCGGTCGTAGGGGCGCACGCGGCCGGTGAGGAGGAGGATTTTCCCAGCCAACTCCTCCTCGGCTGGATCTTTCGCTTCGCTCGCCAGGAATTCCTTCAGTTCTTCAAAGACGTATCGAGCCGTGGCCACCCGATTTGCGATGACGGCGATCGGACCGTCTACCTCCCGGAGGAGGTTCTTCGCCTCCTCGGCGAGAAGTTTGGCAACCGCTTTGGCTTCTTTGTCTTTACCTCTGGAAGCCGCGGCGGATTCGTCGTCCTCGGCGCCGGAAACGCTCAATCTCTTCTCGACCTTACGGACGAACCGTTCGGCACAAAGACGTTTTCGGAGGCGCCCGTCGGCCCAGTCGTTCTCGTCGAGACGAAATACCTCTTTGTACTCGCCTTCTTGGTCATTCGAGAGCGTACCGCTCATGATCACCTTCCTGAGCGGCAGGACTCCTGCTTGAACGAGCGGCTCGTGCTCGAGATGTCGCCGCACTCCCTCGAGGGTGGTGGCAAAGGGCCAGGAGAGATGCACCTCGTCGAGAAAATAAATCGCGTCGATTGCGGCCAAAGCCGCGTGGATCGGCCACTGCCGAGGTCCCACGCCGTACCCGCGAAAAAGGAGTCTCGCCCCGATCTGGTCTACCGTAGTGAGGACGATCGTCGGCTGATTCGGCTCGCGGACCCATGGCAGGCGACCGTACAGCCCGCCGCGCAACTTGAGCACGTCAAGGGGTTTTTCCGCACCGTAGTTGAGAAGCGCTCGCTTTGTGCGGCCCAAAACGTCAGAAGCGTTTTCGTCGGCGGTGTAAATCGCCTCCATAGCGGCGGTGGCGAGTTGTTCCGCCTGATCGACAATGAGCCTCCTATCGACGACGTAGAAAATCCTAAGACCCGTTTTCCTTTGGGACATTGTTTTTTGAGATTCCAGGGCGAGCAAGAAGACGGCGACCAACAAAACCGAAGTCTTCCCTGTTCCCGTGGGCAAGTCAAGCGCATCCGGCCACCCGGAATTCAACACCGTCTTTACAAGGCGCTCCTGCCACGGGTAAGGTTTGACCTCTTGTCCGACAACCTTTTTCATGACCGCGGCGAAAAAATCGGCAAAGTCCTCTACCCTAACCGCGCGTGGGTCAGGCGTCATCTCGCTCCCTCCCTTGCACAACCGGGGCGAAGAAACCGTAGCCGAAGTAAATTCCCTTCCCCACGACAACCGGGCCGGATATCGCCCGTTCGAACTCGAGGACGAGATGCATCCACACGTTATCGAGATAGCGTGCTCCAAAAGCGCGAAAATCGTGCACAGAGGGCGTTCCGGTGAGAGCCCCAACTGGGCGATAGGTTACCCTGAGAACTTCGGGGTACCCGAGCGCCTGTAAGCTCTCGTTCACGATTTGAAGAATCGGGACGTGTTTTTTGGGAAAGCGAGGGAGAATAACTGGCGTTACGCTCGCCCAGAGGTTGGAAGCGCGTTTCCAGCGCGACCACCTGAGAGAGTACAAGGTCGAGGGAGGTTTCTTTGTCGTCTTCTTCTGTCGCTCCCAATCTCCAGGGGATGGCTTCGAGGGATCGGCAGAGAACTTGTCGTCCCCTCCAAAATCCCGGACAAAAACTGGGCGATCGTCCAGTGGCTCCACTTGGAATTCCACGCGCCTTTGGGGCGGCCAAAGTGTTCCCTCGGATTTCACTTGGGCAAAGTCTAAGTACAACATCCCTTCCGAGGTCGCGATCCCACGGAGAAACGCCTCGTAAATCGCCTCGACGATTTCGCGAGTGATGCCTTCACTTTCGGGAAAGAAAAGGGCGAATCCCTTGATCTCCCCAGTGGAAAAGGAAGTACCGACGTGGGCAAGGGGGACCATACCCACGTGAAGCGACTTGCGGAAAGAGCCGCTTCCCGTCGCATACTCCTCTACGTTGACGTTGAGGAAACGACGACGCAAGCCGTTCACCACGCGGGCCAGCACCGCATGGACCGCTTCCCCCAAAAGGCCGCTCCATACAAGGGGAAGTGACGGTTTCAGACGAAAGCGGGCAATGGCGCTACGGGCAAGGACGTGGCCGTCTTCCGGTCCTCGGCGCTCGACCCAAACGTAGGGGACGAGGGACGCGCCGAGATAGGTTTTCATCGGGATCTCCCGGGTTTTTGAGGCCGAACGCGACCTACGGGTTTTAGAAACCCTGGGCAACGTGCGATTCAGAAATTCTATGACTCTTTCGTATTCCCGATCGAGAAGTTCAAGTCGGCCGGGAAAAGGAACGCGAAGGGTGTCCACTTCCATGTCCTGCATGAGAGTGAGGTCAGTTTCTTCTAAGGGGCGCAAGAAGGACGCAGAGCAAAACGGTTCTTCGACTTCTGGGACGACGCGCACGGCGACGGAACTCCACGTCGTACCCAAATAGGGTACGTCCTTGGCCAGCTCGCCAAGGGCGTCGGCAATTTCCGGCGGAGCCTTCTCCGTCCATTCGTAAAAAATCGGGCGATCGATAATCCCCAAGGGCCGAACCCGCGGCACGCGATCCCTGGCACCGTTGTTGAAAGGCGGAAGAACAAATTTTTTTTGTATTTTTTTGTGGGTTTGGTTTCCGCGACGTCTGGTATCCTTTTCGGAAGGCGAAAGATCATTTTGATCATTTTTATCGTTTTTTTCTTTTTTTGTTAAAAGATACGTGTAGTTTACGGGAACGTGTATACGGAGGAGCCAAACGTCGAGCGGTGTGCGCGGGGCGTAGATCCTGGGCGGCTTTTGTGCTTCAAGCCAAGTGAGCGCATTTCGATACCGCGGATGTTCGATCTTACGGACGTACGTACCTTTTCCTGCGTCGTAGGTTCGCGTTTTTCCCGCCGTCGCCACAAGCGCCATGAAGAGCCGGTCCGGATGCGGCGGGTATTCAAGCTGCTCCCGCAAGCCCCGAGATCCCGTCACAAAACCATTCAAGAAATCCACGCGCAGGACGAAAGGCATCGTCTTTTCCTACCTTCCGTTTTCTCTTTCGGCAAACTTGGGGCAAATATCGTACACGTAGCTGGGTGTAAGGGGGACTTTAAAAGTGAACGATGATTTATTCGACAATTCATCTTCATCGAGATCGAGCAGAAGGCACTCCTTTTCAAAACTGAGGCCGTGGTTTTCTTCTGCATCTTTTTTTGCATAAATGTAGAGCTCCCTGGTAAACTTTGGATCCAGCTGGATCACTCTTTCTTCCCGAACGTGCTCGAGGTACATGGCGTTCACAAGAGAATTCTCGGGAACGAGCGTTGCCCGCGAACGCAGCTTAATTGCCCCCTGAGAAAGGTACACCGAAAGAAGGTGGAGGCCCAAGGTCGCCAACACCAATCTTCCGGCCACATCGCGTTCGTGAGCATATGTGCCTTGTTGGGGCGGGAAATAGAGTTTTCGAAGCGAAGAAAATTTGAGCACGGAATGATAGACGATCTCCTGTACCGTCACGTAACCGCCATCCGCGTTGATTGTCGGAAGGATGTGGCCGAGGCCGAGCTGGGAGAGTTTTTCCTCGGAAACTTGCCTCCCTGTCGCTGCCGAAGGATTGAGGGGGTCATACCGACTCTCGGTCTTCCCAACCGTGAAAAACCGACTTAAACCGTCCAACATGCGATCGAGTTGATCCGCATTCTTTTCTAACGTTTCTTCAAAAGGCGTAAGGTCGGCGACAACGCCAAAGATCGTCGCCTCAAGCGCCCGTTCGATCTTGGCCTGCGCGCGTTGGAACTTACCTCCCTGAGTGAGCGTCATTGCAGCTTCGTCCGCATGAGATGCCCAACCGCCAAAAAGGAGCGTGTTGGGCGACCACCGGTAAATCGGCGTAGCCGTAAAGGTGTCGGCCCACAGAATCTCACGCCCTACGGGGGAAGTAAAGAAGGGCTGACTACCGAGTTTCGAAAACTTGAAGTAGGCGTCGTAGATTCGGTGCGGTGCATCGTACTGTGTGACTAGGTAATTTTCCACCCGAACTCCTACGACCGGAAGTTCGAGCTCTTTCGCTCGGCGAACCATGAGTTCTTCTAACCGGTTAGCCTGCGAAGGAATCGAATCTAAAAGCACCGTGAGGAAAAGCCTGCCGCCTATGCGTCTCAAGGCGAAGTGACGGACAGGGCGTTGCCTTCCCCCGCGACCTTCCTCGCCTGCCGAGTACGTCGGGGGTTGCACGTCGAAACCGCTCTCAAACGGTCGGAACTTTTGCTCCACCCTTATCCCGACGGCCGTTCCGTTGTCGGACAAGGCTTGTTTAAGGAGATTGGCAAATCCCTCAACGTTCATCCAGGGAGCCTCCTTTTTCGGAAATTGCTCCTGCACGCCTATTCTGGTACATTCGCCGCGATCCTCGTTTTTCCTTCTCGCGCCAGCGCCAATTTCGCGTAGAGCCTTTCGGGGATTTTGAAATCGCCGTCGGTGGGAGATGCCGTGGGCTTTTCGCCCTCATTGAGCCTTGGAATCGTAAACGCCCGGCGGCCTAGCTGCAGTTCGGGTACTCCTAACCCGAATCCCCTGAGCTCAGGCATACCGGGCTCCTTGCCCTCGACGTAAGCTTTACGGCTCGGAACCCCTCAGTTTCCGGAAGGTTTGCATCACATCGTGACCTCGCCCGCCTGTGTGCGCAACCAGCTGGCGGAACCCCAGGGACTTCCTTCCGAAGAAAAGGTCAAAGCTCGTCAAACCCGTTTATGTCCGTCACCTTGGTGTACGTGCGGGCGCGCTGCTCGAAGAAGTCGGTCTTAATGTTGTTGATGTTTTCGTCGGAGTACGCCTGAATCCACGGCATCACGTTTTCGTCGTACCCGGGATAGAGGTCGGGAAGCCCAAGCATGGAGAGGCGCTTATTCGCGAGGTACTTCACGTACGCAAGCATCTCTTCGAGGTCGATTCCGCTGATTCCCCAGAGGACGTTCTTCGTCCATTCGCTCTCGAGCTCAACCGCCTTTGCGATCGTGTCAAGTGCGAATTCCGAGAACTCCCCGTTTCGGTCGAGCTCGGGATTTTCTGTGAGAATCGCCCGAATGAGCTGAGTGACGAAGTACCCGTGCTGCATCTCGTCGCGCTGGATGTAGCTGATCATCGTGGAAGTCCCAAGCATCTTTTGGTTGCGCGCGAAATTGTAGAACACCGCAAAGCCCGAGTAGAAGTTGAGACCTTCGAGGATGAGGGAGGCGACGAGGCTCTTTGCCAAAGCTTCTGCTGTACGCTTTTCCCGGAATTCCTCGTAGAGGTCTACGATGAGCATGTTGCGCCTAAGAACCGCAGGGTCGGAATGCGCATCGGTAAACACCTTGTTCTGCACGTCGAAAGGCACGATGGACGAAAGGATGTACGAGTAGCTCTGGTTGTGTACGGCTTCCTGCTGGGCGATGACGGAGAGAATCGCGTGTACAGAAGGGTCGGAGACGAAGAGGCTCGCCTCGAGGATGTAGCGCGTTTGAACGGAGTCGAGGTTGGAGAGGAGCCCAATCGTCTTGAGGTACGCTTCCTGCTCCCTAGGCGTGAGGCTTTCCCACTCCTTGGCGTCGCGCGTCATGGGCACTTCATCGGGAATCCAGAAATTCCCGAGAAGCGTCTTGTAGATCGTGTAAAAGTGCGGGTAGCGAATGTCATTCCAGTTTACGATTCCGCTCGCCTCGCCGCCTACGATGCGCGTGGCCTTGTTCGGCTTTCCCGGTGCGAGGAGGCGGATTTTGCGCAGGACGGGCTCTTTCGGACTGAGTTCAAGCATGGAAGAAACCTCCTTTAGATCGTCGTCTGTCGTCTTTGGATTGCGCTTCGCACACTTTGCCCCAACGATTTGGCCTTTGACCTTGCCGACTTTATTTCTTCGTTCCTTCGGAGTTCTTCCTTCGCCCTACTTCACCACAAACTTCGAGGTGCTTGCTTCCTGCGCTGCGTCTTCCACCGTCGTTGAACCTTGCATCCACTCCGCAAACCGTTCCGCCCAAGCCTTTACCTTTGCAACTTGTCCTAATCCGTAAGGTGACTGCTCGATCTTGAGCTTTTCGGGAAAGGTGGGAATTCCTCGCTTCGTGAGGTGGTGGAAGATGATGTCTACCGCCCAACAGAAGCGAGGGAAAATGCTGTCCCCCGTGCCGAAGACGGCAGAGGTCCCCGCGCGCCCTTCTTCGAAGCGCCTTTCGAGAAGGGGGAGAAGCCCGCGGAGAAAGACGCGCATCTCCTCTGGAAGCTCGCCGTCTCCCCACGTGAGCGCGCCGAAAACGTACACGTCGTAACCTTCCAAGGGAACGCCGGTCCCTCTGGTCCCCGAGTTACCTTTAAACTCCCGAACGTCCTGCGGATCCGAAGGGGCCTCGTCCTCCGAAGGAATCCCTACCTCCGAAACGTCCAGGAGTGCCACTTCCATGCCCTTCTCCGCAAGAACGCCGGCGATGATTTCCGCCGTCTCCCGCGTATTGCCGCTGTAGGATACGTAGGCGACAAGAACTTTAGGAGGAGCGGAGCTCCCTGGTTCAGCTTTCATCCTGAACCACCTTCTTTGATTTTTTGGCTTTGTACTTGGCGCCGTCTTTTTTCGCCTCGTCGCCTTAGGACGAACACGACTCGCACTCTTCGATTTCCACCGTCGTGGAGCGGACGTAGTACGTCGTCTTAAGCCCCATCTTCCACGCCGTGAGGTGAAGCTCTAAGAGGTCTTTCGCTTTGATGTCGTGCCGGACGTAGAGGTTGAAGGAAATCCCTTGGTCTACGTGCCTTGTGCGTGCGGCGTTCTGCCGGATGCTCCACATTTGGTCGATTTCGTGGGCGTTTTTGTAGAGCATTGCCCGAAGCGGCGTCATGTCCGGCGCGATGACGCGAATCCGGTAGTTGTTCTTCTCTTCGATGTACTCCTTTCGGTATACCGGGTCGATGGAGGCGGTAGAGCCGCCCACGATGGACGTCGTGCCCGTAGGCGCGATCGCCTGGAGGTACCCGTTTCGAAGCCCGTGGCGGCTCACTTCGTCCGCCAGCTTCTCCCATTCCGTCCATTCTTCTGTAGGAAGCTCTTTATAGTTCGGCCGGATGTAGCCTCGGCGTTCGAAGTACTTCCCCGTATGCCACTCCGAACCTTCGAAGAGGGGATACGCGCCCTTTTCCTTCGCGAGCTCCAGAGAAGCGCGGATGGCGAGGAAGGCGATTTTTTCGTGGAGCTTGTCGGCGTACTCTACGGCCTCTTCCGATTCCCAAGGAATTCCTTCCAAGACGAGGAGGTGGTGCCAGCCAAAGACGCCAAGCCCCACAGCTCTGTACTTTTGGTTCGTCACTACGGCCTGAAGTACTTCGATGCGGTTTAAATCGATTACGTTGTCGAGCATGCGCATTTGGATGGGGATGAGGCGTTCGAGTACACCGTCAGGCACCGCCCGGGCGAGGTTAATCGAAGAGAGGTTGCACACCACAAAATCGCCCGGCTTTTTCTTCGTGACGATCATTCCGTTTTCGTCTAAGTATTCTTCCACGACGGTAGTTGCGGAGTTGTTTTGGAGGATTTCGGTGCAAAGGTTCGAGGCATAGATCACACCTGCGTGCTTGTTTGGGTTCATCCGGTTGGCCGTGTCGCGGTAGAGCATGTACGGAGTCCCCGTTTCAAGCTGCGAGCGCATGATCCGCTTCATGACTTCGATGGCGGGGACCTCTTCTTTCGAAATTTCCGGGTCGTTTACGAGTTCCCAGTACTTTTCCCGAAAGCTTCCTCGGCCGAACTCTTCGTCGTAAAAGTCTTCCAAGCTCCAACCCTTCTTCGTGCGCACTTCGTGAGGGTCAAAGAGATACCAACTTCCCCGCTTCTCCACCTGCTCCATGAAGAGGTCGGGAATCGTCACGCCCGTAAAGAGGTCGTACGTCCGCATGCGCGGGTCGCCGTTGTTGAGCTTTAGGTCGAGAAAGTCGAAAATGTCTTTGTGCCACACGTCGAGGTAAATGGCAATTGCGCCCTGCCTTTGCCCCAACTGGTCTACGGAGACGGCCGTGTTGTTGAGCTGCCTCGCCCACGGCACAATGCCGGAAGAAAGCCCGCGGATTCCCTTGATGGTGCTTCCGCGCGGACGAAGCTTGCCCATGTAGACACCAATGCCGCCTCCCGCCTTCGAGAGAAGCGCCGCGTCCGTGTTCGAGTCGTAAATCCCGCGCAGGGAGTCGTCAACGACGTCGATGAAGCAGCTCGAAAGTTGCCCCCAAGCCTTCCCCGCGTTGGCGAACGTCGGCGTCGCCACGGTCATGTAGTGGTTGGAAAGCGCCCAGTACGCCTCGCGCACGAATTCCATGCGCTTCGCCGGGTTTTCCTTTTGCATGAGGTAAAGAGCGATGATGAGGTAGCGCTCCTGCGGGAGTTCGTACGTCTTTCCGTCCTTATCCCGCGCCAAGTAGCGCGTGCTCATTGTAAGAAGGCCGAGGTACGTAAAGAGCTCATCTTTCGCAGGGTCGAGCCACGTCCCCGCAAGCGCAAGCTCTTCTTCCGAATACGCCCTAAGGAGGCTGTCGGAATAGATTCCCTTCGCGTGGAGCGTGCGAACAAGCTCCGGGAAGTTTTGGTACGGCTTTTCCGGATTGTACGCAAATCCTCGGTTTTCCGCTGCCTCGCGGTAGAGCTTGCGGAGGTAAATCCGCGCGGCGACATACGTCCAGTCTTCTGCGCCTATGCGGATTTCGTCGAGCGCGTTTCGTACGGCGTAGTCGTACGGGTCGTGCCCCGGGTCTTGGCGCACGGCGCGGAGGGTTCTCTCGAGAAATCTCGTACCGTCGAGATGCGGAAAGCGGGAAAGGATGTCTTGGATTTCTTGGAGGAGCTCTTCGGTCGCAAAAGCGGCCGACGATAGCCCCGCCGACGAAGACGAGTTCGTGGGTACTGTGTACGCCATCGCCTTCCCTCTCTTCCTCCCAGCCGTCCCCCGCCGGAAAGGGCGGGTGGGCCATTTGTCCTATATGTAGTGTTTTTACGGATTCGGGGTTCTATATCTGTGCTCGTCCCCATTCTAGCCCGCCCCGCTCTCCGGCACAAGACTGACTCGGGAGGCAGGCACCCGGTATGAACTCCCCTCTTCGCGAAGCTTTCCTCTTCGTGACAACATCCCCGCGTTCCATTCACGATTTGTTGCAAAGCTTTTTTCCCTGCCTCCGAACGTGGAAAATGTCATGCAAGCCAACCTCTTGACTATACGGAGGATTCTGAAAGTTGTAGAGAGATTCCCCATTCCCTTCCGACTCAATTTCCAACGAAGGGGCTAGATCCCGAGACCAATCTCGGGACTAAATCAGACAGGCAGAACCGAAAACAGAAAAAGGAGCGCCCTTGTGGGTGCTCCTTTCTTTCCCGAAATCCACGTGCGACTGTGGGTACTCTCCGCCAGGGGCAGGAACACGTAGCCTCTCGGTTTCGGCAAACGACACCGGTGAGGCACTGCAACGCAGGTTTCAAAGGTACCGCCCTTCGGGATCGCCTTCGGCGGTTCGCCTCTGGAAAGGCCAAGCGTACGTCCGGACACCGGGAGAACTGAGTCAATCCCCCTTCGGCCAAAGCTCGCGGTCGTCGAGAAAGAGGGTCACGGGCCCGTCGTTTACGAGACGTACCTCCATGTGCGCGCCGAAACGGCCCGTGGAGACGGTGAGTCCGGAGGAACGGAGTTCGCGTACGAAGGCGTCGAAGAGAAGGGCCGCCGGATCCGGAGGGAGCGCGTCCGTGAAGCTCGGCCTTCGGCCTTGGCGGATGTCCGCGTATAGGGTGAACTGCGAGACGACGAGCAGAGAGGCTCCGACGTCCAAGGCGGAGAGGTTCATCTTGCCGGCGGAATCCGCGAAGATGCGGAGGCGGAGGATTTTGTCGGCCATGCGCGGAAGAACGTCCGGCCCGTCGCCGTGGGTAAACCCGACGAAGAGGAGAAGGCCACGTCCGGGACCGATCGCCCCGACCACCTCTCCGTCCACGAGAACCGACGCTTCCGAAACCCGCTGAAGCACCACGCGCACGTTCTATCCTCCTTCGACGAACGGTGCAAAGACGCAGGTAAAAACTTTGGCGGCGACGCATCTTCCGTCTCCGCTGCAGAAACCCGGTACCAGTTCCGGTATGGGGAAATTCCGCTTGCGCCTACGGCTTGAGCGCGCGCCGCACGGTGTACACGTCGCGCACACGCCGAATTCGATCGAGGACGCGGTTCAGATGGTCCACGTCGCGCACGTGGACGGTGACGGTGATGTGCGCCATGCGGTTTTGGTCGCTGCGCCCGCGCACTTCCGTCATGTTCACCTTGGACTCGCCGATGGCCTGGATGACGTCGCTCAAAATCCCAGGGCGATCGAAGCCGAGTACCTCGATCTCTACGGGGTACTCGAGATTGCCCGTGGGCTCCCAGCGGAGTTCGATGAGGCGCGAGGGATCTTCGCGGACGACGTTGGGGCAGTCTTTGCGGTGAACGGAAATTCCCCGGCCGCGGGTGATGAACCCGACGATTTCGTCGCCGGGTATAGGGGTACAGCAGCGGCTGAGGCGCACGAGGACGTTGTCCACGCCGGGGACGACGACTCCCTGAGTCCCGAAAGACCGATCGCGCGCAGGAACGGTTGCGGTTCCCCGCGCCTCTGGTTGGACGAAGGCCTTGCTGACTTCCGCGGGAGCGGTTTCCGCCTTGGCCGTGGGCTCCTCTCCTTTCTGCCGCTCCTCCACGAGGCGGGAAAGAACGGCGGAAGGGGCCATGCCCCCGTAACCAACGGCGACGAGGAGGTCCTCTACGCTTCCGAAGTGATGGCGATTGGCGACTTCGCGCAGGTACTCTTCCCGCAGGGTCTCCTTTATGGGGATTCCGTGGCGCCGTGCTTCGTGTTCGAGCGCGAGGCGCCCGCGCTCGAGCATCTCTTCCCGCCGCTCTTTCTTAAACCACGCGCGGATCTTGTTGCGGGCGCTCGAGGTCTTCACGATTTTGAGCCAGTCGAGGCTCGGGCCGAAGCTGTGCTTGGAGGTGAGGATTTCCACGATGTCCCCCGTCTTGAGCGTCGTGTCGAGGGGGACGAGCTTCCCGTTCACCTTTGCGCCGACACAGCGGTGACCGATTTCCGTGTGGATCTTGTAGGCGAAGTCCAGGGGCGTCGAGCCCGCGGGAAGTTCGACGACGTCTCCCTTGGGCGTAAAGACGAAGACGAGGTCGGAGAAGATGTCGACCTTGAGGGATTCGACGAACTCCAGGGCGTTTTGCGACTCCTTTTGGTACTCGAGGAGTTCGCGAATCCAGCGCAGCCTCCGCGCTTCCTCCTCTGCGTCCTTGGTCCCCTTGCCCTCCTTGTAGGCCCAGTGGGCGGCAATTCCGTACTCCGCGGTGACGTGCATGTCGTGGGTGCGGATCTGCACCTCGAGGGGCTCGCCTTCGGGGCCGATGACGGTCGTGTGCAAGGACTGGTACATGTTTGCCTTGGGCATGGCGATGTAGTCTTTGAACCGACCGGGAACGGGCTTCCAGAGGGTGTGGACGATCCCCAGGACGGAGTAGCAGTCGCGAATCGTGTTTACGATGATGCGTACGGCGAGGAGGTCGTAGATCTCGTTGAATTCCTTGTTTTCCAGGTACATCTTGCGGTAAATGCTGTAGATGTGCTTGGGACGGCCAGAAATCTCCGCCTCGATCCCCATTTCTGCGAGCTTTTCCTTGAGGACGTCGATTACGCGCTGGATGTACGCCTCGCGCTCCGCGCGCTTCTTCTTCATGAGGTGCACGATCCGGTAGTACTGCTGGGGATTGAGGTAGCGGAGGGCGAGGTCCTCGAGCTCCCACTTCACCTTAAAAATCCCCAGTCGGTGTGCGATCGGAGCGTAGATCTCCAGCGTCTCGCGCGAGATCCGGCGCTGGTCTTCCTCACTGCGGTACTTGAGCGTGCGCATGTTGTGGAGGCGGTCGGCGAGCTTGATGAGGATCACGCGCACGTCGCGGGCCATGGCGAGGAGCATCTTGCGGTGGTTTTCCGCCTGCTCTTCGGCTTCGGAAGAAAAATTCAGGTGCCGGAGCTTCGTGACGCCGTCCACGAGTTCGGCAATCGCCTTGCCGAACCGTTCCTCCAGCTCCGCCCGCGTCGCCGTCGTGTCCTCGAGCACGTCGTGGAGGAGGGCAGCGGCGAGCGTCACCGCGTCCATCCGAAGTTCGGCGAGGATTTCCGCCACGGCCACGGGATGCGTGATGTAGGGGTCGCCGGAAATCCGGTACTGTCCGCGGTGGTGCTCCTCGGCGTAGGCGTACGCCTGCCGGAGAAGTTCCATTCCTCTATCGTCCAGGTATTCTCCTGCCAGGGTAAAAAGCCTTTCGGGGATTCCGGAAATTGCGGTCGTAGACATTATGGCCTCACCCACCGTCGCATCCGGTCCGACCAGCCGCCCTTTCCCGCGTATGGGCATACCGGCTTCCTTTCATTATGCGTCACTTCCCCTCTTCCTGTAAAGGGAAAAATACGGCCCGCGCGAGGGGTAAGGGGCGGGCCGTACAACTGCCTGTGCGGCGGTGTCTGTTCTCCAAAAAGAAGGGGAGGCTGCGGCCGCCGTGCGGTCCGTCAGCCTTCCCCGGAATAACGAACGAGGGTGACGACTTCGGGAACCTTTTTCTCCTCGAGGAGGAACTTACGCCCTCCCAGGTGGGCGAGCTCGATGAGAAACGCCGCGGCGACCACCTCACCCCCCAACTTGCGGACGAGGTCGACGGTTGCCCCCATCGTCCCTCCCGTAGCGAGGAGGTCGTCGGCGACGACGACGCGTTGCCCGGGAAGCAGAGCGTCTCTGTGGATGGCGAGGGAGTCTGGTCCGTACTCCTTTTCGTATTCGGCGGTGACGACCTCGCGCGGGAGCTTTCCGGGCTTCCGAACGAACGCAAAGCCGACGCCTAGGGCGTACGCCAAGGGCCCCCCGACCACGAACCCGCGCGCCTCGGGGCCGACGATCACGTCGGGACGGAAGGGGCGAACGCGTTCCACGAGGTGGTCGATGGCGAGCTTGTACGCTTCGGGGTCTTGAAAGAGCGTCGTGATGTCGTAAAAGAGGATCCCCGGCTGGGGGTAATCGGGAATCGTGCGGATGGACTTCTTGAGCCGCTCTTCGAGCGCCTTAGGGTCGAGGGCGTGAAGGGCCACGGAAATCACTCCTTTCTCGTATGGGGCCGCGCCGCCGATAAACCGGACGCGGAACCGCATCACGGAGCGCGGAAGGAAATCGCTTCTCCAAAAGTTCCGGCGTGGGCGGGAACCTGAGCGTGGCGCAGGATGAGACGGGCGGCCTCGCTTCGGCCGACGAGACGGACAAGGGTAGGGGAAACGAGCTTCCCTTCGGAAACTTCGAGCGCCTCCTCCTTTAGGCGAAGGACGGACCTCCCGGCTTCGGTGGCGAGGCCGGTTTCCACGAACACCCGAAGGACCAAGTGGACCGCCGAGGGGGACCAGGAAGGAGGAAAGAGCGAACGCCAGGCTCCCACGGCAAGGACGTACGCACCGTCCCCTGCCTTCTTGCAAGCGTCTCCGCGCCGACAGGCGTCGCGCACGTGGGCGACCGCCCGTCCGAACCACGCCCGCGGGTCGAAGCGCGCCCAACGTCGCGCATCCTCCAGCACTTCGGGAAGGAGGAACACCTCCCCTTCGCGTGAGATGCGGGAAAGGGCGTAAAGCGCGGGTTCCCCCGGCGGGAGGTCGAGGAGGACGGCGGCAAGGGTTTGCCCCTCGCCGAATTCCGCCGCGCCCGATCCCGAAAGCGCTTCGAGGGAAAGCGAAAGAACCGACGGGGTATAGGATCTCCCTACGACGGTGGCAATTCCCCTCGGTCCCCCGTGGTCGAGGACGAGGAAGAGGTCCCCTGGACGGGCAAAGGCCCACGCCCGGGTGCGCCCTTCTTCTTCGGCGTAGGCGAGGAGGCGGCTTGGGGAAAGCGTATCCTCCCGACAGACGAAGGGGACGAACGCGGGCGACGGGCGCGGCTCGGCGGCGAGCACGTGGAGGTCGGCGTGCGTCCGGCCGCGAAAGGTCGACGGACGAACTTCGCATGCCAGGGCATAGGTACGGGCGCGGTCCGCGGTGCGCCAGAACTCCGCCTGGCGAAAGGCGATTGCCCTTCCCCGCGAGCTTC
Source organism: Brockia lithotrophica (assembly GCF_003633725.1). NCBI lineage: Bacteria > Bacillati > Bacillota > Bacilli > Thermicanales > Thermicanaceae > Brockia > Brockia lithotrophica. The sequence goes on from NZ_RBIJ01000001.1 coordinate 763,888, forward strand.
CGCGGGCGAGGTTGAGACGCACGTGCGCTCCGTCCCGCCCGACGAAGCGCGAGTCCACGACTTCTACTCCTTCGAGCAAAAAGCGCGGTAGGGGATTCCCCTCCCCAAACGGGGCGAGGGCGGCGTAGCGGGAGAGAAACCCGTTCTCGAGCTCCTCGAGGGTGAGTCGGGCATCGAGGGGACTCCCTCGCGTCGGCGTTCTTTCCGAAGCGCCGTACCGCGCCGCAAGACGCGTGAGAATCGCCTCGCGCACGGCGGGAAAGGCTTCGCGCCGGACGGTGAGGCCCGCCGCTTCCCGGTGGCCGCCGGCCACGAGGACCGCGTCGGGAAGGGTACCTCGGAGTTCGGCCAGAAGCGCAACGAGGTCGTAAGGCGGGCGCGCGCGCGCCGATCCGCGGAGAAGCGCCGGTTCTTCCTCCGCGGGCGCGAAGACGAACACCGGGCGTGCGAGCTCCGCCTCCAGGCGAGAAGCGACGATGCCGAGAACGCCTTCGTGCCAATCCGCGCCGCAGAGGACCGCCGCCGGACCGCGGAGGTCGGCTTCGGAGATTTCCTCCAATATCCTACCGACCTCGCGGCGTCGCGCTTCGTTCAACCTGCGGAGGAGAGCGGCGCGGCTTTCGGCTTCTTCGGCGTCCTCCGCAAGGAGGAGGTGGAGCGCCTCATAGGGGGTGGCCATGCGCCCGGCGGCGTTGAGGAGCGGGGCGATGCGGAAGCCCACCGCCACTTCGTCGAGTTCGTCCGGCGACACGCCAGCGGCCCGAAGGAGGGAAGTCAGAGCGGGAGACGAGGCGTTCCGCAGGAACTTGAGGCCGCGGCGCACGAGGGGGCGGTTTTCCCCCCAAAGGGGGACGACGTCGGCCACGGTCGCCAATGCCGCGTACGCCTCGAGCTCGCTGAGGAGAGCTTCGCGCGCGGAGGAGGCGCCGCGGACTTCGTCTGCCACGTCGGGCGACGCGAGGAGGGCGCGCGCGAGGAGGTAGGCGACGCCGGCGCCCGAAAGAAAGGAAAGGGGGTGGCCCTCCGGAAGGAGGCGAGGGCTTACGAAGACGTCGGCCGGGGGAAGCGATTCGCCCAACGCGTGGTGGTCCGTCACGACGACGTCTGCCCCGAGCGCGCGCAGGGCGCGCACGTCTTCCGCGGCCGTCGAACCCGTATCCACCGTGACCACGAGGGTCGCCGCCTCCGGCCCGCGAAGGAGAGGTTCTAGCGCGGCGGCGTGAAGGCCGTAGCCCCCGCGAAAGCGGTCCGCGAGGACGGCGCGTACGCGGATCCCGGCGGCGCGAAGCGCGCGCACGAGGATGGCCGTCCCGAGGACGCCGTCGGCATCGTAATCCCCGTACACGAGGACGCGCTCCCCCCTCCGTCGGGCGAGAAGGAGGCGCGCCAAGGCAGCTTCCGTTCCCGGCAAACCCAAGGGGTCCGCCGGCGGGGCATCGGCTAGGGCGAGGAAGTCCTTTGCCGCCTTTGGCGTGCGGTACCCGCGGCGCCAGAGCACCTCCGCAAGCGACGGGGGGAAAGCGATTTCCTCGGCGAGGCGAAAGACGCCGCGGCGCTCTTCTTCGGAGAGGGGGACGTACGTCCACCCCCCTACGGCGACGTGCAGCTCCACCGGCCCTACCTCCTTCCCTCCGGACGTTTCCCCCTTTAGGCACGCGCCGTACGCAGGCGTCCCCGCCGGAGGTCCCACAAGGTCCATTCAAGCCACAGCTGGCTCGCCGTCGCAAGGGAGGCGTATGCCCCGAAAAAGAGGCCCAGCGTGAGCGTTAGGGCGAAGGTGTAAAGTCCGGGCCCGCCCAACACGAGAAGGGCGAGGGAGGCGAAGAGCACCGTGAGGACGGTGTTCACGGAGCGGACGAACACCTGGCGGATGCTCGTGTTTACGAGGGAGAGGTACCCTTCCGCGTCCCTGGGCTCGCGAAGCCGGCGGTTTTCCCGGATGCGGTCGAAGACGATCACCGTATCGCTGATCGCGTAGCCGACGATCGTGAGGATTGCTGTGATAAAGGTCACGTCCACCTCGACCTGCAGGAGGGCGATAAACCCGATCACGATCCCTACGACGCTGAAGATGCTCACGATGCCCGCCAAGGCCATTCGGTACTCGAAGCGCAGGGTCATGTAGACCACAATTCCCAAAGCCGCAAGGAGCGTGGAGTACACCGCGTTGCGGGCGAGCTCCCGGCCTACGAGGGGATCGACGGTGCTCACCGTCGGGGTGAGGTCGCCTCCGAAGTGCCGGCTCAAAAGATCGCGTACACGGTCCACCTCTTCTTGCGACAGCACGCGCTTGTAGCGAAGGACGAGGGATGTCCCCTCACCTACGCCCACCCGTTCCACGAGGGAGGGGGGGACGTCCTTGAGAAGGCCGTAGACTTCTTCGTCCGTGAACTCCTTCCCGACCTTGACCTCGATCCGCGTCCCGCTCGTGAAGTCCACCCCGAGGTTGAGCCCACGCCAGGCGAGAGCGATCCCGCCGAAGACGAGGAAGGCGAGCGTGACGAGGTAGTACACGCGCCGGAAGCGGACAAAGTCGATACGGTCTACGAGCCCACGAAATCCCCCCGCCGAAGATGCCGCGCCCCCCATTTCCTCGGCGAGAGGCGGAGATTCGCGCCTCGGAGGAGGAGGGTCCCCCTGACGTTTGAGGCGGTAGGAATCGCCCCGATCTTCGCTCCGCCCGCCCGCAAGATCCCGCCGCCCTTCCCATCCCTTCCCTTTACGCGACATGGGGTTCTGCCTCCCTTACTCCGAACAAGTGCGGTTTCCCGAGGAGAGGGCTTTCTACGAGGAGGTGCAGGAGGAAGCGCGAGAGGGCGACGTTCGTGAGGAGGTTGACGACGTTCGAGGTGATGAGGACGAGGGCAAAACCGCGCACAGATCCGGTGCCCAGGAAAAAGAGGACGAGGGCGGCGAGGATCGTCGTCACGTGGGCGTCGAGGATCGACCGGAGGCTCTTTTGGGAGCCGAGGCGCACGGCCACCCGAAGCGGGCGCCCAGCCCGCAGTTCCTCCTTGATCCTCTCATCGGTGAGGATGTTCGCGTCTACCGCCATCCCCATGCCGAGGATGAACGCGGCGATTCCCGGGAGGGTGAGCGTCACGGGAACGCCCCACAAGACGACGAACATGAGGTACAGGTAGACGGAAAGAGAAAAGACGGCAACCAAGCCAGGAAGCCGGTAGAGCACGGTGAGGAAGATCGCGATGAACGCCGCCGCAAGGGCGCCGGCCTCAATTCCGTGGCGAAGCGCCGCCTGACCGAGGGTCGGGCTCACGACGTTGGAGGAAATCTCCACGAGCTTCACGGGGAGGGCGCCGGCGTTCAGGAGGTTGGCGATGTTCTTGGCCTCCCGGAGGTCCTTAAATCCCGTGATGACCGCCTGGCCGTTCGTAATCACCGCGCGGACGACGGGCGCCGAAAGCATCTCATTGTCGAAAAAGATTCCAATGCGGCGATCGAGGAGGCCGTAGTACTCCCGGGTGAGCGCTTCGAACTTCTGCGGATCCTTAAAGGCCACCGCGACTTCCGCTTCACCGGTCTGGGGGTTGATCTCCGGCCGCGCCGAACCTTCCTTGAGATCCGCCCCCGTAAGGAGGACCTTGTCCGTAGGGACGAGCCTTCCCGTCTGCGGATCGTAGACGACTTCGCGGAAGGTGAGTTCGGCTTGGGCGGCGAGAATTTGGCGCGCTTCCTTTTCGTCTGTGACGCCCGCGAGCTTCACCCGAATCCGGTCGGGATTTTCCACGCTCAGGTCGGGTTCGGAGACGCCGAGGGCGTTGATCCGCCGTTCGAGTACGGCCTGCGTCTGGGCGAGGAGTTCGCGCGTCACGCTCCCTCCCCCGATCGGCTCCACGCGGTAGAGGACTTCAAACCCACCGCGCAGATCCAGGCCCAACGGAATCCCTTTGAGGATTCCGGGGAGCGTTCCGACGGCCAAAACGACGAAAAGGAGAACCGCGGCGAGTACGGTTGCCAGGGGATGGCGTCGCAGGAAAGGAGGCATTTCGGCGCGTTCTCCTTCCTTCTTCCTTCCCGAAACGGAACGGGCACGGGATTTGGAACGCCCGCCCATTCTCGAGCCGCGTGGCCGAGTTCAGGGCAACGGGCGTATTCCGCGATACACCGCAAGGATACGCCACAATTATAGGAAGCCCCCCGGCGTGGGTCAACGCAGATTCCGGTACATCTCCCGCCGCCGGTCGTCGAGGAACGTCTGCACCTTGAGGGAAAGGATGTCCGCGACGAGGCGGTACAGGGGTGGGACGTCGTCGTAGCGGCGAAGCACCGTGCGCCACACGTCCTCTCCCGTAACCCCCGCAAGTCCCAAAAGGCGAAAGTCGGCGGCCCGCGCCTCGCAAAGCTCGAGGAGGGACGTGCGGATCTCCTCCCCGTAGCGTTCGCGGACGTCTCGGTCGATACGCCACGCGGCGTCGGCGGAAGGGGCTTCGCGCACCCCGTAACCGTCGCGAACCCGGAGGGCCTCCAACGCCGCCTCGATGTCGAACTCGTCTGCATTCGGAAACGAAAGATCCTCCTGGGGCGAGGACGAGCCTTCCAGCACCTCGCGGTCGAATTTCGGGTACGGATCTTCGGACACGCCTCGCATCGCAGCGATCTCCCTCGCTTTCCGTGTTCGGCCGAACGGCTCCGGCAAGTAGGGCATGGTCCCCGCACGTCTTTCATAGCCATGAAGCGGGGGGACGGACATGCCACGACAGAGCCTCTTGCGCGGAACCTTCACGCTCCTCTTCGCCGGCGTCTTTGGCCGCCTCATGGGCTTTCTCCCCAAGTTCGCGATCCCGCGCCTCGCGGGTACGGAGGTTCTCGGGCTCGCTCAGCTCGTCCTCCCGCTCCTCTTTTTCTTCCTCGCCTTCGCCCGTTTTGGACTCCACGTCGCCTTACCCAAAGGCATCGCCCAAGCGGCGAGCAAGCAAGACGACGTGCGTATGGCCCGCCTGTTCTACCTCGCCGCGGGGCTCACCCTGGGCTTCGGGGGGGTGGGCGGCGCCCTCCTCGCCATCCTCGCCGAGCCCTTGGCCCGCTGGGCCTTTGCCAACCCCGAGCTCGTCCTCCCCCTCCGCGTGGCCGGGCTTGCGCTCGGAATCATGGGGATCGGCACGGTCTTGCGCGCGTACTTTCAAGGCCTTTCGGACATGCGCCCGCCGGCCGTCGCCGCCACCGTAGAGGTGCTCGTCCGAAGTCCTGCGGCGGTTTTGCTCGCGTGGCTCCTTCTTCCCTACGGTTCTTCCGCGGCGGCGGCGGGAATCCTCGCCGCAACGCTTTTGGGAGAAATCGCCAGCCTCGCCTACCTCGCCCTGCGCTACCGCCGCGACCCTACGTTCCGTCCGCCGAAGGCGGTGCGCATCCCGTTCCTTGGCTCTCAAAACGTCCGCGACGACCTCCGCTTTCTCTTTAGGGAAGGCTGGCCCGTGTTCCTCACCCAGGTGATCGCCTCGTCGGCCTACGCCGTAGAACCCATTCTCGTGAACCGGGCCCTCCTCCACGGAGGCGCCTCCGCTTCGGAAGCCGCCGCACTCTACGGGGAACTTACCGGTCTCGCCGTCTTTCTCGTCTGGTTCCCGACCACCTTTTCGTATTCGCTTTCGCAAAGCCTCATTCCTGCCATGGCCGAAGCCTGGGCCCGAAACGACCGCAGGCGCACCGCCGAGCTCCTCCGCCAGAGCGTGCGCCACACCGCGGCGTTCACCTTTCCGTTTGCCGCCTTCTTCTTTTTCTTCGCCTCGCCCCTCGCCGAGGTCCTCTTTGCCACTCCGCGCCTTGCGCCCCACCTCTCCCTCCTCGCCCTTGCCGCACCTTTCCTCTACGTCCAGGGACCCTTGGGATCCGCCTTGCAGGCGCTGGGGTGGTCGCAGGTAAACGCCCGCAATACGCTTGCCGCAAGCGTCCTCAAGCTCGCCGCAATCCTCGCCCTCGCCCCCCGGCCCGATTTGGGGATCCGAGGCGTCACCGTGGCGTACGTGCTGCAAGGCGTCCTCCTCACCGTCCTACACCACCGCGCGCTCGTCCGCCGCCTCGGATTCTCCCCCGCCGGGGAAACCGAAGGAAAGCTGTTCCTCGTGGCCCTGGCGAGCGCGGCAACCGGGGTGTACGCCCTGCGCCTCCTCCCCGCCGAAGTCGTCCTGGGAGGATCCGTACAGGAGCTTCTCTTCGCCCTCCTCGCGGCCGCGCTCCTCTACGCCCTTCTCGCCGAACGGCTGGGGCTTTACCCCTTTTCCGCCACGCTCACCCGCCTCCTTCGCGGCGAGGGGTAGACGAACACGGTTCGGACCCGTCGCTTCCGGAGGAAGGTGCGGGGGGACATTCCGCTTCATCCTTGAGGTCGAGGTACACCGTACCCTCGCGGTCCAACGTCATGAGAAAGACGTCCTCCGGCCGCGCGATGCCGCGGGCGCGCAGTTCTTCCCGAAGCCAACGTTCGTCCTTCCCCGTACGCTTGAGGTTTTCTGTAATCACCTCTCCGTCCATGATCACGGGCAAGGGATGGACGTCCTTCACCTTCGGCGGGATGCCCAAGTCCTCCGGCGTAAGGGGCTGACGCTCGGGCTTCTTGACCACGGAGAGCTTCCCCGAAGGTTCGAGGTACGCGAACTCGACCTCGGATACGTCCAAGATGTCCTTTTCCCGAAGCTGCATGAAGAGGTCGTCGATGTTGTACCGGTGGGCGCGCATCTCGCGGTCGCGGATCTTTCCGCGTTCGATAAGGATGGACGGCTTCCCGTCGACGAAGTCGCGAAAGCGGCGGCTCTTCATCGACGCGTAGGAGATGACGATCTGCGTGAGCGCGAGGAGGAGGATCGGGCCAAGCCCGTGGTACAGCGGCATTTCCAGGTCGTCAATCGTGAAGGCGGCGATTTCCGCGATCACGATCGAGACGACAAGGTCGAAGAGGGAAACCTGCCCGATTTCCCGCTTCCCCATAAGACGAATGATGAACATGAGGTACGCATACATGATCAGGGAACGTACGAGCATGCGCAAAAAGTCTTCCACCCGCAAACCCTCCCGCGGTTTCCACCTCGTTTCGGGCAGGGCATACGACCCACGGGCGTAGTATGCGCAGATCGGGGGGACACCGATGGAGTTCGTCAAGGCGTACGTGCTCTCGCTCGTCCTTTTCGTCCTCGTGGGCACGGCGGTGGTCCTCGTGTTCCCGGGTAGGGACGGAGAAGTCGAAGTCGGACGGGAGATGTGGTCGCTTCCCGGACTCGTCCTGGGGACGCACCTGGGCGTGGCGTACGCAGCCGGATGGTTTCTCGGAAGCAGACAAAACGAAGGAGGGTGGCCGGCAGGGGCGCTCCTCGGCGCCCTCTACCTCGCCACCCTCGCCGGGTTTGCCTGGATCTTCTTCGACCGAACGCCCAACCTCCCGACGGTCGCCCTCCTCGTGGGAGCGACGGCCGCCGGCGCGTTGGGAACCCTTTCGTCGCACCTGTTCCTCCGCCGAACGCCGCACCGGCGGAAGCGCTGAACGCGTCACTTTTCCCCCTTGTCGTCGCGGAGGACGGCGCTTATGGCGCTTCGTTCAAACGTGAGCCGGCTGTCGCCGGCGCGGAGGACGACCGTCTTGTCGTCGAGGTCGACGATCGTGCCGTGCAGGCCGCCGATGGTCACTACCCGGTCTCCCTTCTTCAGGGCGGCGAGCATACGCTCGCGCTCTTTTTGCCGCTTTTGTTGCGGGCGGATGAGGAGGAAGTAAAAGAGGACGAACATGAGGAGGAGAAGGATGAGCGAGGAATACTGGGCGTACACCTGGGCGATGCTGCCGTCTCCGCCGGTCTGCGCCAGGGTTGCCGTGGGCTCGTAAGGCACGGGCATCCTCCCTTTCGTGTACCGGGGATTCGTGGGTTCCGATCGACTCAAAACCCCCGGTGCGGTTGGTCCGCGTAGTACGCGGAGAGAAACGCTTCCTTGAACTCCTGAAAGCGCCCCTCGCGAATCGAAGCGCGGATCCCTTCCATGAGGGATAGGAGAAAGTAGAGGTTGTGGTACGTGAGGAGCCGGGGACCGAGCATCTCCTCCGCGTGAAAGAGGTGGCGGAGGTACCCCCGGGTAAAGGTTCGGCACACCTTGCAGTCGCAATTCGCATCGAGGGGCTCCCAGGAGCGCCGGTATTCGGCGTTTCGCACCACGAGACGCCCCCGGGACGTCATCGCCGTCCCGTTGCGGGCGATGCGCGTGGGGAGCACGGAATCGAAGAGGTCGATCCCCCGCTCAACGGCGGCAAAGATCGCGTCGGGGGAACCGACTCCCATGAGGTACCGCGGCTTTCCCTCCGGAAGGTGTGGGACCGTTTCCTCGAGGATCCGGTACATGACCTCCTTAGGTTCGCCTATGCTCAATCCTCCCACAGCGTATCCAGGAAAGTCAAGGGCGACGAGGGCGCGGGCGTGAGCGACGCGGAGGTCGGGGTAGAACCCCCCCTGCACGATGCCGAACAGGGCCTGCCGCTCGGGGTAGCGGTGGGCGCGGAGGCTCCGCTCGGCCCAGCGAAGCGTACGTGCGGCGGACGCCTCGACGTACGCTCGGTCAGCCTCGAGGGGCGGGCATTCGTCGAAGGCCATGATGATGTCCGCCCCCAAGGCGTTTTGTACGGCGATGGAAACTTCGGGGCTCATGAACTTCACGCTGCCGTCGAGGTGGGAACGGAAGTACACACCCTCCTCTTCGACGCGCCGGCGTTCCGCAAGGCTGAACACCTGAAAGCCACCGCTGTCCGTGAGGATCGCACCGTCCCACGCCATGAAGCGGTGTAGCCCCCCGGCCTCGGCCACAACGTCCTCTCCCGGCCTGAGCCAGAGATGGTACGTGTTGGCGAGGACGATCTTCGCCCCGATCTCGCGCAGTTCTTCGGGTGTAAGCGTCTTCACCGTAGCCTGCGTGCCCACAGGCATGAACATCGGGGTTTCGAACGTCCCGTGCGGCGTTACCAATCTGCCCACGCGCGCTCCGGAACGGCGATCGCGGACGAGGACTTCAAAGCGAATGGCCAACGGCGTCTCCCTCCGTCGCACAGGAAGCAAAGGGCGTTCTCCCAGGTCGCGGCTATACGATGAGCATGGCGTCGCCGAAGCTGAAGAAGCGGTAACGCTCTCGCACTGCGGCGCGGTACGCGGCCATGGTGAGTTCGTAACCCGCAAACGCCGCAACGAGCATGAGGAGCGTCGAACGGGGAAGGTGGAAGTTCGTGAGGAGGCCCTGAACGGAACGGACGGGAATGCCCGGGTAGAGGAAGAGGTCCGTCACCCCTTCCTCCGGCACGAAGCGCCCGTGCCGCCGGTACACGGTCTCGAGGACGCGGAGGCTCGTTGTCCCTACGGCGAGGACCATCCGCCCTTCCCGCCGCGCCGTCTCGAGGACTTCCGCCGTCTCCGGCGGCAGACGGTACGGTTCTTCGTGCATGCGGTGCCGGGTGGGATCTTCCTCGGTTACGGGGCGAAACGTCCCCAGCCCCACGTGAAGGGTGACGTAGGCGAAGGTCACCCCCCGGGCGGCAAGGGCGCTGAGGAGTTCGGGAGTAAAGTGAAGCCCTGCCGTAGGGGCGGCCACCGAACCGCGCTCCCGCGCGTATACCGTCTGGTAGCGCTCGGGGTCGCGCAGCTCGCGGCGCACGTAGGGCGGCAGGGGGACCCGTCCGACCCGCTCGAGGAGGCGAAAGAAATCCCCCTCGTCTCCTCCCGCACCGAGATCGAAGCGGACGACCCGCACTCCGCCGTCGAGCGCCTCCTCCACGACGGCGCGCAGCGCGGCAGACGCGCGCTCGGAAGCTTCCGGGGACACGGGAAGGATCTCTACGACCGTACCGGGTCGCAGGCGGCGCGCGGGACGTGCGAGCACCTTCCACCGCCAAGGCCCGCCCCGCGGCTCTACGAGGAGGAGTTCCACGCGCGCACCCGTATCCGCCTTGCGGCCGTACAGGCGTGCGGGAATCACGCGGGAGTCGTTGAACACGAGGACGTCTCCCGATCGGAGGAAGTTCGGAAGCTCGCGGAAACGCCGGTGCTCCCAACGCCCCTCTGCCCGATAGAGGACCATGAGGCGCGAAGCGTCCCGTTCGGGCAGGGGCTCTTGGGCGATGAGCTCTTCCGGAAGTTCGTAGTCGAAGTCGGACAGCTTCATCGCTCGATCCGCGGCCCGCAGGGCGTGTGCAGGGGGTTGGGAAGAAGGCCGTAGGGCCTGAAGACGTCGGGCATGAAGAGGCGCTGGGCGCCCGCGTCGCTTACGCCTGCGTAGAGGACGGCCGTCCCGTCGGGATTGCGCACGAGGCCGCCGGGAAACACGACGTTCGCTACGTCCTCCCGCTTCGCCGGGCCTTCCACAAAGTTGCGCCGCTCCGCGACGATCCGCACGTCGGTAAAGTGAAACGTCACCGGGTCGAAGACGAAGGTGAGGGCGTAGTAGTCGCGGTAGCGCGTCACCTCGTCGGCAAAGCGCGCGATGTGGCCGATGACGGCAAGCCGACCATCCGGAAGGAGCTGGGCTTCGTTTACCCCGCCCCATTCCTCGTCCAAAAAGAGGCCTTCGAGAATGGGGGCGGACTCGAAGAGGTCGGGGCGAAGTTCGTCCAGGCTCTCCACGGTGAAGAAGCCGATCTTCCCCCGCCCCCCTACCTTGCCCTGCGGGCGCGTAAAGACGCCAATACGCCCGTCCTTGAGTTCGACGAGCCGAATGTCCTTCATCCCGTCCGGTCCGTAGAAGAAGGGGCGAAGGGAACGCACGTCGGAACCGCGGAAGAGGATGGTCCGCCACCACCAAAAGCGCGGCGGTACCCCCCGCGGGTGGATGAACGTCTCTACGCCGCCGAAGACGAGTTCACCCTGCACGCGTGCGACAAAAGGGTCTTGGAGGGAAAAGATGGGCGTGTCCGGGAGGAGTTCCCATTCGCCTCGTTCGTTTTCCGCAAAAAAATACACCTCGGAGACCTCGCTGCGGCGGTTTTCTACCCGGCCGGCGATGAGCCAGCGCCCGGCATCGCAAAAGGGAGGGGTGATGTTGTACACATCTCGGTCGTCAACGCCGACGAAGTGCAGGATTTCTGCGCGGAACGGCCCCTCCCCGGCCCGCAGCTCGCGAAGGAGGTCTTCGGCCGAACGCGCCCGTCTGATCTGTACCATCTCCGGTGTCCCTCCGCCCATACGCAACTCCCCCAACCGGCAACCCGTCTCGGCGGGTCTTCCTCTCCAACAGTATGCGTCTCGCGGGCGCGGTCGTGAACGGCAAAGAGCGCCACCGCGCAAGTCCCGCCGCGGTGCGTGCGCCGCACAGCCGAACTCCGCACCTCCGCCTCCGCATCCGGCTACGCCGCGTCCCGAAGGCGGACGCGCTCCCTTGCGGATGAACGCATACTCTACAGAAATATACCCGCTCGCGGGGAAGCTGTAAAGGCGCGGACGAGCCAAAGGTTCGTCTCGTGGAGGTGGGGTTTTCGCATCTCCCGCCCCATCGGGGGCGGCGCCGGGTAAAGCACAAATTTCCAGACATTGCCTTGACGAAATTGTGAAAGTCATGCATAATGAGTTATGTAGTACATATCGTCTCCGCCTCCGTCTCCGTACGCGAGATGCGGGAGCGGAGGCGGTCCCCGGTGCGTCCCGTATTCCGTTCGCAGGGACAGAAGAATCGCGTGCGCAGGGGGACTCACCGAGCCCTATCCGGAACAGGCGGCACGGTCGTGGCGCGAAAGCCGGCATGCCGAAGAGAAATGCCCAAGCAGCACATACTAGCAGGGAAGGGCTTGCGTGTGCGGGCGCGTACACAGGACAAAAGGAGGGACACGGATGCAGGCGTTGTTGCTCGCGGGGGGGATGGGCTCTCGCCTTCGCCCCATCACGGAGGACCTGCCGAAGCCGATGGTTCCCCTGGGAAATCGCCCGTGGCTCGCATCGCTGATCCTGCATCTCCGCAAGGAGGGCGTGTCGCGCTTTGTGCTCGCCGTGAAACACCACGCCCACGTGATCGAAGAGTACTTCGGAGACGGCTCTTCGCTCGGCGTGGAGATCCGCTACGCCCGGGAACGGGAATACCTCGGCACGGCAGGGGCGATTAAGAACGCCGAACCGTATCTGGAAGACCGCTTTCTCGTCGTCAACGCGGACATCGTACACCTGGTAGATCTCGAGCGACTCCTCGCCTTCCACGCAGAACACGGGGGCGCGGTGACCATAGGGCTTACGGAGGTCGAAGATCCTTCCGCTTACGGCGTCGTGGCCCAGGGGGAACGGGGGGAAATCCTCCGCTTCGTCGAAAAGCCAAAGATCGAAGAAGCGCCCTCGCGTCGGATCAACGCGGGGGTGTACGTTCTCGAACGGCGCGTGCTCGACGCGATCCCTCGGGGCCGCGAGGTGTCCATCGAGCGGGAGATCTTTCCCCGCCTCATTGCCGAAGGAGCGGGCGTTTACGGCCTCCTCCTCGACGGCTACTGGATGGACATCGGAACACCGGAGCGCTATCGCCAAGCGCACTGGGACCTCCTCGACGGTGCATTCCGGCTTCCGGAATTTCCCGCAGGAGCAAAGAGCGGCATATACGTGGGTAGGCGCGTGCGCATCGGGAAGAACGTGCGCCTCGTGCCCCCGCTTCTTCTGTCCGACGACGTGGTCGTGGAAGACGACGCCGTCGTCGGACCGTACGCAATCCTCGGAGAAGGCGTGCGCGTCGGCCGCGGCGCGACGGTCACGCGGACGATCCTCTGGCGCCGCGCCCGCGTCGGCGAGCTGAGCCATCTCTCCGAGACGATCGGGTGCGAAGGGGTGGAGACGCCACCCGCGTACACGGTACACGCGGCGATCCTCAAGGTTTCCCGCGAACGGCTCCTGGCGTTGCGCGCCGCCGCGCAGGTGGCCTCCTCCGCATCCGCAGAAGAAGTCGCGCCAAAGGCGGTGCCCAACCGATGAAATTCCTCTTCGTGAGCACCTTTCCCCCGACGGCGTGCGGGATTGCCACCTTTACCTCCCACCTGCGAAACGGCATGATCGCCTCCCTTGGACTCGCCCAGGAAGATCTCCCCGTCCTCGCCGTCGTACCCCCCGGGGAAACGGTGCCGGAAAGCCCCTTCCTCCGCACCCTCCCTAAAGAAGACCGGGAGGCCTATCGAGAGGCGGCGGAGTGGGTAAACGCTTCGGACGTCGACGTCGTGAACGTTCAACACGAGTTCGGGATCTTCGGCGGCGGGGAGGGGCGATACCTCCTCGACTTTTTGTCGCGGCTCGAAAAACCGGTCATCACGACGTTTCACACCGTTTTTTCTCGCCGAACCCCTCCCTACGACGCCATACAGGAGGAAATCCTCGCCCGCAGCACCCTAGCCGTCGTGATGACGCCGAGTGCCGTCCGCTACCTCGTAGAGCAGTACGGGATTCCGCCGGAAAAGGTTCGGGTGATCCCCCACGGCGCACCGGCAAAGCCGCGGTTCAGCCGCGAAGCCCTGCGGAGGAAATGGGACGTGCCGGGACGCAAGGTCGTCCTGAGCTTCGGCCTCATCAGCCGCAGCAAAGGGATCGACCGCTTCCTCACCTACCTTCCGGAGGTCGTGAAGGAGGTGCCGGAGCTCCTCTACCTCGTCGCGGGACAAACGCACCCCGAGGTGCGGCGCCGAGAAGGCGAAGCCTACCGCGAGGAGCTCGTACGCCTCGTCCGCGAACTTGGCCTCGAGGAACACGTGCGCTTCGTCGACCGCTTCCTGAGCGACGAAGAGCTCGTGGAACTCCTCGCCGTAAGCGACGTATACATCACCCACTACCCGGGACTCGAGCAGATCTCCAGCGGCACGCTGGCGTACGCCGTAGGGCTCGGCCGTCCCGTCCTCTCTACGCCCTACACGTACGCCCGCGACCTCCTGGGGCGATTTCCCGACCTCCTCCTCCCTTACGGCGACCAGGACGCATGGTCGTCGGCGCTGAAGCGGATCCTCCGGGACGACGCGTACCGGAAGGGACTCGAACGCCGACTCCGTGCCGTAGGCCGGAGGATGCGCTGGGAAAACGTGGGCCGCGCGATGTGGGAACTGGGCAAGGCGCTGGCCCCGGAAGTCGAGGTGAAGCCGAGCCATGGATAGGGGTCGAAAGGTTTCCTTTCGCCACCTGTTCCGCCTGACGGACCGCACCGGACTTCTGGAGCACGCCCACAAGCTCCTCCCGCGCCGCAAGGAGGGCTACACCGCGGACGACAACGCCCGCGCCCTCTGGGCGGCGCTCGCGTGGAGCCGCGAACTCCCCGACGGAGAACTTCGGAATGCCCTCCTCGAACGGGCGGAAATCTACCTCGCGTTCCTCGAATGGGTGAGTTTGCCCGACGGCCGCTTCCACAACAACGTCACCTACGACGGCCGCCCGGAGGAGGAGTCCCCCTCCGACGACCTGCACGGCCGCGTCCTTTGGGCGCTTGCATGGGCGGAGAGGAGTTTCCCCCAGCGTCCGCACAGGAAGCTCGCCACCGAACTCCTCGAACACGCGTTGGGCCCCGTGCGGCGGGGGGAAATCCGCGCGCTTCGGGGGATGGCCTATACCTTGGCCGCCCTCGCCTACCGCGGAATCCGTAGCACCGAAGAGCGTCGCGCCTTCGACGAGATGCTCGCCGAATTCCGCGCGGCCTTTGCGGCGCACGCCCGGGAAGGGTGGACGTGGTTCGAACCGCGGCTCACGTACTCCAACGCCCTTCTTCCGTGGGGGCTTCTCGCAGCGTACGAGGTCACGGGCGATCGGGAGATTCGCGACATCGCCCTCGCCGCGCTCGACTTTTTGATCCGCACGACGACCGACGCCCGCCGCGGGATTGTCCGCCCGGTCGGCAACCGCGGTTGGGGAGAACCGGGGAAGATCGCCCGCTTCGATCAGCAACCCGTCGACGTCTGGAAGCTCGCCATGGCGACGGAAAAGGCGTACGCCCTCACGCGCAACCCCCTCTACCGGGAGACGTTCGCGCGCGCGGCGGCCTGGTTTACGGGGGCCAACGACCTCGGAGTTCCCCTCGTCGACGAAGAAGAGGGTGCTGCCTACGACGGCCTCACGCCGACCGGGCCCAACGAAAACGCGGGGGCGGAGGCGACGCTCTCCTACCTCATGACCGCCTACTACGCCGTCCGCATGGCTGCCCTCACGGGCCGACACTTCATTCTCACGCCGCAAGGCGAAAGCGTCTTCTTTGCCGAACTCGAGCAGGCAGGCCGTCGGGCCTTGTAAACCGGAGCCGCACCCGCCCCCGGAAACGGGCGAACGCCGAACCCGCCCATCCCTTTGTCGCCGGGCGGAACGGCGGACATGTCCGGACGGGCCGCGCCGAAACCCGGTCGCGCGTGCCCTAGGAGGTGAGAAAACACGCGCCGCATCGGAATCCTCGCTCCCATCACGTGGCGCATCCCACCCCGCGCGTACGGGCCTTGGGAATACGTCGCCGGCAGCCTCGCCCGAGGGCTCGTCGAACGCGGGTACGACGTCGTCCTCTTCGCCACGGCCGACGCGGACACGCCCGCGCGCCTGGAAGCTGTCTGTCCGGGACCTCTGGGCGAACGGGACGACCTTCCGCCGCGGCCGTGCGAACTCATGCACGTCGCCCACGCCCTGAAGCGCGCCGAGGAGCTGGAACTCGAGCTCCTCCACAACCACATGAACTACCTCCCCCTTCCCTTCACGCCGCTCGTCTCGGTACCCGTCCTCACCACGTTGCACGGAGCCGCGCTTCTGGAGGCGGACTCTCGCTTTCTCTACCGCCGCTTTCCCCACCTGCCGTACGTCTCTATCAGCTACGCGGAACGCCAGGGAGCGCCGGAACTCCGGTACGTGGCCAACGTCTACAACGGAATCGACCTCGCGGACTTCACCTTCGTCGAACGACCGGGTTCCTACCTCCTCTTCCTGGGGCGCCTTAGCCCCGTGAAGGGCCCGGATCTGGCCATCGAAGTCTCCCGCCGCACGGGGATCCCCCTCAAACTCGCGGGACCCGTTCCTCCCGAAGACCGCGAGTTCTTTGAAACGAAAATCCGCCCGCACGTAAACGGGCGGTCGATCGAGTACATAGGGGAGGTTGGGCCGCGCGAACGCGACCGCCTCCTCGGGGGCGCGCTGGCGCTTTTGCACCTCGTGCGGGCCCCAGAACCTTTCGGGCTCGTGATGGTCGAGGCGATGGCCACGGGCACGCCGGTGATCGGAACAGCGAGAGGCTCCGTGCCCGAAATCGTCGAGGACGGCGTGACCGGGTTTGTCGTGGAAGACCTCGAAGGAGCCGTACAGGCCGTGCCGCGCGTCGCCGAACTCCGCCGCGCGGACGCGCGAAGGCGCGTAGAAGAACACTTCACCCTCGACCACATGGTCGAGGGGTACATCCGGGCGTACGAAACGGTACTCGGAGAACCTTAAAAACCAACTTGGGCCGGCGTTTCGCCGGCCTTTTTGTGTTGGGCAGGGCCCGGCGCCTCACCGCCGGAGGAGGAATTGAAGGAGGAAGAGAAGGAGCGTAAGAAAGAGGCTCACGAGGAGCGAAGTCGTGAGGGGGAAGTAAAAAACCGTGTGCTCGCGGCGAATCACGATGTCTCCCGGAAGACGCCCCAACGGAAGGTGCGTTCCGAACAGGGCGAGGAGCGCCCCCAGAAGGAAGAGAACGGCTCCGGCAACCATGAGGATGCGCCCGATCTCTCCGAGCAACGGCCTCACCCCCTACCCCCTTCTCCTTCCCCGGGAAACGGGCGCCCGAGATGGGCGTATGCGCGGGGAAGGGCTACCCGACCCCGAGGCGTGCGGGCGAGAAAGCCACGGCCCAAAAGGTAGGGCTCGTATACCTCTTCGAGCGTTCCCTTGTCCTCCCCGAGGGCGGCGGCGAGGGCGTCGAGCCCCGCGGGGCCGCCGCCAAAGACGTCGATAAGCGTGAGGAGAAAGCGTCGATCGAGCGGGTCGAGCCCCGCCGGATCCACCCGCAGACGGTCGAGGGCGCGGCGGGCGACGGCGAGGGAAATCCTCCCGTCTCCCTCCACTTCGGCAAAATCGCGCACGCGCCGGAGGAGGCGCAGGGCGATGCGAGGTGTACCGCGGGAGCGGCGGGCGATTTCCGCCGCCGCCTCCCCATCTACCTCCACGCCGAGGCGGGAGGCCGCCCGAAGGACGATGCGCGCGAGTTCGTCTTCCTCGTAGTACTCGAGGCGGAAGACGACGCCGAACCGGTCCCTCAAGGGCGCCCCCAAGAGGCCCAGGCGCGTCGTCGCCCCGACGAGGGTGAAGCGCGGGAGGTCGAGGCGGAAGGTGCGCGCCCCCGGACCCTTCCCGAGGACGATGTCTAAGGTGAACTGTTCCATCGCCCCGTAGAGGATCTCCTCCACGGGACGGGGAATCCGGTGAATTTCGTCGATGAAGAGCACGTCCCCTTCCTGAAGTCCGGAAAGGATGGCCGCGAGGTCGCCAGCGCGCTCGAGGACAGGGCCGGAAGTGGCCACGAGCTCCGCCCCCATTTCTCGGGCGATGATGTGGGCGAGCGTCGTTTTCCCGAGTCCCGGCGGGCCGTAGAGGAGTACGTGGTCGAGGGGCTCGCCGCGTCGGCGCGCGGCGGCGAGGAACACGCGCAGGTTGCCGATCACTTCCCTCTGGCCGACGTATTCGTCGAGGGCCGCGGGGCGTAAGGCCCCGGTCGAATCGTCCCGTCCGACGGAAGCGGCGGAAAACGTCGCTTCCTCCTCCCAGGCAAACGCCGCGCCGTCCATTTCCCTCCACCCCCCGTCCACGGAAATCCCTCCTTGTGTCTCTCCTCACGCGCTCAGCCGCCCCGTCCGACGTCCCCCGCTCCCTCCGCGGAACGTTCCCGTCGGGACAAGAGGCGAAGGACGCGGCGGAGAAGGGCGTTGGCGTCCAGTTCTTCGCCCGCTTCGGCAATCGCCACGCGCACGTGGGGGTAGACCTCTTCCGGCCGAAAGCCGAGCGCGTACAGGGCCTCGAGGACCTCCCGAAAGGCCGCCCCTTCCGAAGCGGCCGCGGAAAGTTCGTCCCCCAGCTCCTTGCGCAGGCGATCGCGCAGTTCGAGGATGAGGCGTGCGGCGAGCTTTTCCCCAATCCCCGGAATCCGCCGAAGGAGGTCCCGATCTTCCCGGACGATGGCCCAGGCGAGCTCCGACGGGGGAAAGGACGCCAACGCGGAGAGGGCGCTTCGGGGTCCGACGCCGCCGACCCCCAGGAGCAAGAGGAAGAGGCGGCGCTCTTCGGGCGTCGAAAAGCCGTAGAGCTCTACGTCCCGCTCGCGAAAGAGGAGGTGGGTGTAGAGGAGCACCTCGCTTCCCCGGGGGAGCCCCAAGGGCCGAGGCGTGCGCAGGCGAAACCCCATTCCCCCTACCTCGAGCACGATCCCCTCGGCGTCTTCGTCCACAAGCCGACCGCGGAGAAAGTCGATCACCGTCCCGTCCCCCCAACTGTGCGAAGGCGCGACGCGAGGCGGTGGGCGTGTGCGACGGCAACGGCGAGGGCGTCGGCGGCATCGTCTGGCTGCGGGAGGGCGGTCAAACCGAGAATGCGCCGGACCATTTCCTGTACCTGCTCCTTGGGGGCACGGCCGTACCCGGTGACGGCTGCCTTTACCTCCCCCGGTGCGTAGGAGAACACGGGTACCCCGAGTTCCGCAAGGACGAGGAGGGCGACGCCCCGGGCCTCCCCAACGGCCATGGCGCTCGTGGCGTTGCGGCCGAAGTAGAGCCGTTCCACGACGGCCTCGCTCGGCGCGAGGTCCTCCACGAGCCGCCGCATGGAACGGTAGAGCTCGAGGAGGCGGATTTCGGGACGTTGGCCTCCATCCGTGCGCAGTACGCCGTAGGCGTGCGGCCGTAGCGTCCGCCCCTCTACGCGTACGGCGCCGTAGCCCAGGGTTTCGAGGCCGGGATCGATGCCGAGGATGAGCAACCCCGCACGACCTTTCTTCCGAAATTGTACCCTGCCAAAATTGTACCAGAGATCGGGCGTCGGTGCGCCCTTGCGTCCAGCCTATTCTCCCTGGGGGCGGCCGCGGCGAAACGGTCAGCCGACGTCCTCCCACTCGGCGTTGGCGTACACCTCTTGCACTTCGTCCTCTTCGTCCAAGGCTTCGAGGAGCGCGAGGACGCGCTCGGCCGTCTCACCCTCCACGCGAACGGTAAGCGTCGGTACGTATGTGAGGCGCGAAGCGCGCACCTCGATCCCTTCCGACTCGAGGGTTCGGCGCACTTCCTCGAGCGCGTCCGGCTCTACGTAGAGGTGGACGACCTCCTCGTCTTCCTCGACCTCCCACGCCCCGAGGTCGAGGGCGCGGAGGACGGCCTGCTCCGTCTGCGGCGAGCGGGGAATTTGCACGACGCCCGTGTAGCGAAAGAGGTAGGAAGCGCTTCCGCTTTCCCCGAGGCTTCCGCCGTGCTTGTGAAACAGGTGGCGGACGGTCTGGGCCGTGCGGTTCCGGTTGTCCGTGAGGGCCTGCACGAGTACGGCCACACCGCCGGGGGCATATCCCTCGTAGAGGATTTCCTCGTAGCGCGCCCCCTCCACGTCGCCCAGGGCCTTCTTGATCGTGCGCTCGATCGTGTCCGCCGGCATGTTGATCTCCCGCGCACGTTCCATCGCGGCGCGGAGCGCGAGGTTTTGCTTGGGGTCCGCCCCTCCATTCCGCACCGCAACATAGATCTGCCGCGACACCTTGGCGAATTCCCTTCCGCGGACGGCATCGACGGCCGCCTTGCGCCGTTTGATGTTGTGCCACTTCGAGTGACCGGCCATATGCCTTCCCTCCGTTCTTCGTGGGGTGGACGTGAGGTCTGCCCTCACCCCCGTCGTGCGGACCTCGGGATCCCGTCCATGCCTCGAGCCTTGTGCCCCGTAGCTTGGACCGGGGGGCCGCTTCTCTCGGTGCCCCGCCAAGCGGGGCTCGCCCGTACGCGACTCCTTCTGCCGGAAGACACAAAAACGCCCCGGAGGCGTATCCGTCCGGGGCAGCGGCAGACCGGATCAGAGGGAGGGCGGAAGCTCCCGCTTGTGTTCCGAAGCGCGGTGCAGGGCCTCGATGCGCTCCCGCACGGCCGGCGGAGCCTCGCCCGTAAGGAGGTAGCGGTCGAGCTCCGCATACGTGAGCCCGAGTTCGCCCTCGTCCGTTTGCCCCGGCCAAAGATCGGCGCTCGGAGGCTTCTTCAGGATGTCGGGCGGGATTCCCAGGTACTCCGCAAGCACGCGCACCTCGCTCTTCGTGAGCGACGCGATGGGGAAGAAGTCGGCTACGGCATCTCCCCCCTTGGTGGAGTACCCGACGTACAGCTCGCTCCGGTTCGAGGTTCCCGCCACGAGATACCCGTGGGCGTTGGCATAGGCGTACAGCGCCGCCATCCGCAGGCGCGCCTTGAGGTTTCCCGCCGAGCGCTCGTCCCACGTGAGGATCGACGCGCATGCCGAACGGAAGGCGGCAAAGGCAGGTCCGAGGTCGACCTCGCGCGCGTCTATGTCCAGCGCCTCGGCTACGAGCCGCGCATGGGCGAGGGACTCAGGGGGGCTCTCTATGGGAAGCACGAGACACGTGAGGCGCTCTTTGCCCACGGCCCGGCGAACGAGGGCGGCAACTACGGCGCTGTCCAACCCTCCGGAGAGGCCGAGGACGACGCCGCGCGCCCCGCTTCGGTCTACGAGTTCGCGAATCCACTCCACACGCCGCGCCGCATCTTCGGCGACGCGGACGCGGTAGGCTTCGAGATATTGCTTTAGTTCTTCCACGGTTTCACCTCGGCGCTCTTTCCCGCGTGCCCGCTTTTTCCCTCACAACAGAACTATACCAGACGCATCCCGGATGAGGCAAAGCGTCCCGAGGTGCGGAAACCGTCTGTTCGTCCGCGGGGGAATCTGTCGAAACACCCCGAGGGTGAGAAAACAAATCAAGGCGGGCCGATTGGACAGCCCGCCCCACCCGAAGACAGCCAACTGCCTTTCGCCTACGCCTCCTCGACGTCTCCACCCCAGAACATCTCGGGAAACGCCTCGTCTTTCCCCGCAACCGCCCCGTCTTTCCCGGGCTCTACGGCCTCGTCAACCGAAGGCGCGGAAAAAGCGGGCAAAGAAGTGCGGGCGATCCCCTCCCAAAAGGCGCGCGCGCCGACTTCGGCCGAACCCCAAGGGGAAATCCCTACGGGAGGGGGGAAGGCTACGCCGACCGCGGAGCTTCCGGGAACGTACCCCGCCGGCGTAGGCCACGCCGTCGGCGGCCAGACGCCCGCTCCGCCCCCTACCGCCTGCGGCCAAAATCCCGGGAAGTACGCAGGAACGCACCAAAGGCCCGGGGCGCCCCATCCTCCGGGCGAAGGGGCAAATCCGAAAAACCCCGTCCCCGCTCCCACGGGCACGTATGTCGACGCGGCATACGGCCACGCGTTAGCGGCAGCCTTCCCTTCCTGCGCCTCCTGCTCTGCGGCGGCCTCCGCCTCGGCAAACGCGGCGGACGACGCGCGCACGTCGGGCGCATCCGCTTCCGAAAGCGAAGACGCGTCGCCCTCGGATGCGGGGGGATCTCCTCCCGCCTCCGCATGCTCCCGGACGAAATCCGCTTCCGCGGATTGAAGGTCTCTGGCCTCCGCGGCCGAACGAACCGGGGGAACCTTGAGCTTCATCCCGGGATGGAGGTCTTCCTCCGCAACGCCGTTGTACGCACGAATTTCCTCGGGAGTGGTGCCGTAGCGTTCGGCGATGGCCGCCCACGTCTCCTCCGGCTGGACGATGTGAATCCGCACGGCAGCGCCCTCCTTTGCCCGCGTTTCGGACTCGGCGTCCGACCCCTCACCGCCCTTTCTATGCACGTGCGGAGAAAACGTGGCGAAAAATGGGCGCCGCGTCAGTCGTCGTCCACTTCGTACACCGGGTAGCTCCCGAGAAAGCGGACCTCGTGGCCGAGGGCGCGGAGTTCTTCCATCGCCGCCGGGATGAGCACGTCGTCGACGCCGCGGTCGATGTCGATGTAGAAGACGTACGAACCCAACCGCCGCTTCGTAGGCCGCGACTCGATCCGGCTTAGGTTGATCGCGCGCCAGCTGAAGCAGTGGAGGACCTGGCTGAGCGCCCCCGGAAAGTCGCGCCCGAGGGTGACGAGGAGGGTCGTCTTCTTCCGCTCGGACGGGGGTAAGCCCGCCGGCGGCGTGTGTCCGACGAGGAGGAAGCGCGTCGCGTTGTTTGGGCTGTCCTGAACGTCCCGGATGCGCTCCACGAGGCCGTAGCGCTCTGCCCCGCGTCGGTGGCCCAGGGCCGCCCACGGGCGGTCCGGGTTTTCGGCGACGAGGCGCAGGGCTTCGCTCGTGGAAAGCGTCGGCTCCACCTGGGCGTGGGGAAACGTCCGACGCAGAAAGCGAAAAGACTGGGCAATCGCCTGCCCGTGGGAAAAGATCTTTTCGATCTGAGGGAACGGCGTTTCCCGCTGCGGTGGCGCGACGTAGAGGCCGTGGGCGATGGGGAGGACGATCTCGGCAAAGATCATGAGGCGGACTTCGTGGATGAGCCAATCCATCGCCAGGTTCACAGAACCTTCGATGGCGTTTTCGATGGGAATAATCGCAAAGGTCGTGTGTCCGAGGTCCGCGGCCTCGAGGACGTCGGGAATCGTCGGGTAGTCCACGAGCGTCTTGTCTGGCAACGGGACCTTGAGGGCAGCCGCCTCAGAAAACGACCCCGGGGGACCGAGATAGGCAATCGTAGGCACGGATTCCACCTCGTTCGGCATCGCAAGTTGTGCGCGCTTGCGCCTTCTAGCGTGGAGCGAGGACGACGGCCCCCTCCTCCACGAGGGCGAGGGGTTCGGGCACAAAGGAGAGGGCGAGCGGGTGTTCGGAAAAGCGGCGACGGAAATCCTCCCGCGCCTCCGGCGTGGCGAAGACGGCCATGATCGTCGGACCCGCACCGCTCAGGTAACACCCGAGGCAACCGCGAGCGCGCGCGGAAGCGCAGAGGGCGTACAGTTCTGCGGCGCCGGGAATGTGGGGCAGGCGGTACGGCTCGTGCAGACCGTCGCCGAATGCCGCCGGGAGCTTCTCCAATTCCCCCGCCGCCAAGGCGGCGACGAGGAGCGCGGCGCGCCCGGCGGCGGCAACGGCCGTCTCGCGGGCGTAGGTGTCGGGGAGGAGGCGGCGGGAGGCAGGCGTGCGGAGCTCGACCTCCGGCACAAAGGCGAGGAGCGCGGGCACGCGCGGCAGGCGCAGGCGTACGGCGGCGACTTCCTCGCCATCCGCCCGAGCTACCACGAGACCGCCCAAGAGGGCGGGGGCCACGTTGTCGGGATGGCCTTCGAGGCGGGTGGCGAGGGAGAGGAGCTCCTCTACGGCAAACCTCCCCCCAAGGAGGACGTTTGCCGCCACGAGCCCGGCCACGATCACCGCCGCGCTCGATCCCAACCCCTTGCCCGGGGGAATCTCGCTTTGGAGGCGCACGGCGAGCTCGGGCGCCTCGCGCCCCGCGCGCGCAAAGGCTTCCCCTACCGCGCGGAAAAAGAGGGACTCCCCCTCCGCCCGGGCGTCGGGGGGAACTTCGCCTACAACTTCGAAGCGCCGGCGATCGCCCGGTGAAACCGGGCGGACTTCGGCGAACAGGTAGCGGTCCACCGCCCAACCGACGGCGTCAAACCCAGATCCGAGGTTGGCAGAGGTCGCGGGTACGCGGACGACGACCGCGGGTGCCCCCGGACCTCCGTCTGGGATGGACATCTCGTGCGTGACCTCCGCTTCCACCGCGCTCCCCCTTCTCTTCTCGTATCGCGACCGACCGAGCGGCCCCCCGGACCTACGCCTCAAGATCCGAGTGCGCGGGCGATGGTCCGAACTACGGCTTCTTCATCCGCGGGAAGGACGATGCGCTCCGGGACGTGCGCCGAAAGCGCCGTGTCGGGATCCTTGAGGCCGTTGCCCGTAAGCACCGCGACGACGCGGATCCCCCGGGGGAGCCACCCGTCCCGCCGAGCGGCAAACAGGCCAGCGATTGGCGCCGCGGACGCCGGCTCGACAAAGACCCCTTCCTCCCGGGCGAGGGCGCGGTAGGCGTCGAGGATTTCCGCGTCGGATACGGCGAGGATCCGACCCCCCGACTCGTCGCGGGCGCGGACCGCCTTGTCCCAGCTTGCGGGATGCCCGATGCGGATGGCCGTCGCCACCGTCTCCGGCCGCTCTACAGGAGCCCCACGGACGATCGGTGCCGCACCTTCCGCCTGAACGCCGAGAAGCCGAGGGCGACGGAGCGCCTTCGGGTATTGGGTAAATCCCATCCAGTAGGCGGAGATGTTGCCAGCGTTTCCCACCGGAAGCGCCAAGACGTCCGGAGCATCCCCCAAGGCGTCGACGATCTCGAAGGCCGCGGTCTTCTGCCCTTCCAAGCGGTACGGGTTTACGGAGTTCACGAGGGCGATGGACTCCCGCTCGGCGACGCGCCGCACGATGTGGAGCCCTGCGTCGAAGTTCCCCTCGATCTCGAGGATCGCCGCGCCAAAGGCTACGGCTTGGACGAGCTTCCCCACGGCCACGTACCCTTTGGGAACGACGACGAACGAGCGAATTCCCGCCCGGGCCGCATATGCCGCCGCAGAGGCCGCAGTGTTGCCCGTGGAGGCGCAGATGACGGCGCGCTTCCCCTCCTCGAGGGCCTTGGCCACGGCGACGACCATCCCGCGGTCTTTGAAAGAACCCGTGGGGTTGAGTCCTTCGAGTTTGGCGTAGAGCTCAACGTCGAGGCGTGCGCCCAGGCGCGGCAGGGCGACGAGGGGGGTGTTCCCCTCCCCCAAAGAAAGGCGCGGGGTGCGCTCCGTGAGGGGAAGGTAGTTTCCGTAGGCGTCGAGGATGCCCGTCCACATCGTGCGACCGCTCCTTTCGCGCGAATTCCCACGTCCCGGAAAAGGCCCGGACGGTCTACCCGAGACCCGCCGGGCTCGCACCGCGGCCGACAACGGCCGCATCGAGCACGCCCTCCAGCTCGCCGAGGCGGCGGAGGAGGTGGTCTTCTTCGACTTCGCGGAGGTCGACCGTGAGGAAGACCGCCGCAGCACCTTGGAGGGGTAGGCTCTGGCTGATCGTGAGGATGTTTCCGCCGAGCCGGGCGATCTCCCCGAGGACGGAGGAGAGTACCCCGGGACGGTGGCGCAGCCGGAGCGAGAGAACGACAAGCCGTGGGCCAACAAAGTCGTCGAACGGGTAGACGCCGTCGCGGTACTTGTAAAAGGCGCTTCGGCTGATCCCTACGGCTCGCACGGCGTCGTGGACGGACGGAGAAAGCCCGAGTTCCACCCGTTCGCGGGCGAGAGCGGCCCGGCGCATCGTCTCCGGCAAGAGGTCCTCGCGCACGAGGTAGTACCGCCGCCCGGGTCGCCGCGAACTTCCCCCCGCGGGCGATCCGATGTCCACCTTCGTCCCCTCCGAACGGACACGTGTTTTTTACATGGAGACAGTATACCGCGCTTCTGCAAAGGCGTGCAAGAAAGCGGGCGCCTCCGCTTCGGACGGGCACCAAGCCCGGCAGAGGCGCATACACCGAGGGTACAGCTGGGCATTTGCCCGGACGAAGGAGGGATGCGCGTGTTCCGCCCCTTTCGGTTCGCCTGGCTTTTCCTCGCCGCCCTCGTCCTCCTCGGAACCGCCTGCACGGCAGGTGCGCCGTCTGAAAACATCGCCCCGCATTCCCAAAGTTCGTCGAAGACCTCGTCCCCGTCCGGCGAACGCACGAAAATCCGCCTCTACGAGGTCACCCACTCCCCGTTTTACGCCCCGCAGTACGTCGCCCTGGCCCTCGGCTACTTTGCCGAAGAGGGCCTCGACATCGAACTCGTCGACGGCAAAGGGGGCGACAAGGTGACCACAGCGCTTCTGAGCGGCAACGCCGACGTGATCCTCGTAGGTGCGGAAATGGCGGTATACGTGAACGCCCAAAACCCGCAAGACCCGATGGTCGTCTTTGCCCGCCTCACGAAGCGCGACGGGAGCTTCCTCGTCTCCCGCACGCCCATGGAGCCCTTTCGTTGGGAGGACTTGCGAGGGAAGAAATTCCTCGCCCAACGGAAAGGGGGCATGCCGGACATGATCGCCCGCCACGTCCTCCGCAAGCACGGGCTCGAGCCGGGGCGCGACCTCGAGTACCTCCAGCACGTGGACTACGCAAACCTCGCCCCGGCCTTCGCGTCGGGTACGGGAGACGTGGTACAGCTCTTCGAACCCTTCGCCTCGACGCTCGTGCGCGAAGGAAAGGGGTACGTCGTCGCGGGGTTCGGACCGGAGTCGGGCGACGTCCTCTACACGTCCTACCACGCACGTAAGAGCAGCGTCGAGGCCAGGCGCGACGTCTTCGTGCGCTTCGCCCGCGCCATAGCCCGCGGCCAGGACTACGTCCGCTCGCACGCCCCCGAAGAGGTCGCCCGCGTGCTCCGCGACGCCTTCCCGGGAGTGGACGAACCCACGCTCGCGGAAATCGTACGCCGCCTCCAAGGAGCGGACGTGTTCGGCGCCGATCCCCTGCCGCCGCGAGAGGACTACGAACGCACGCTCGACATCCTGGCGGAAAACGGGATGCTCTCGGCGCGGCTCCCCTACGAAGCGGTCGTCGATCCTTCGATCGCCGAAGAGGCAATGCGAAGCCTGCGCTGAAGCAAAGGAGGTCGCCGCCCATGCCCGCGCGTGCGGCCATCGAGGTGGACCACCTCACCCTGGCCTTTATTTCCCGGGAAAAGGCGACCCTTGTCCTCCGGGATGTGACCTTTTCTGTGCCCGAAGGGTCTTTCGTCGCCCTCCTCGGACCTTCCGGCTGCGGGAAGAGCACGCTCCTCCATACGATCGCGGGGCTTCTCATGCCCACGCGGGGAGAGGTCCGCCTCTTCGGACAGCCCGTCCGCGGACCCTCCCCCGCTGTGGGGATCATGTTCCAGCAGGACTACCTCCTTCCCTGGCGTACGGTGGCGGGCAACGTGCGGCTCGCGTGGGAGCTCAGGCGCGAACGGCCGCAGCCAGAGCGTCTGTACGCCCTCCTCGAGGAAGTCGACCTTCGGGACGCCGCCCACCGCCATCCTCACGAGCTTTCGGGGGGGATGCGCCAGCGCGCGGCGCTCGTGCGCACGCTCGTGACCGACCCTGCCGTTCTCCTCCTCGACGAACCCTTTTCCGCCCTCGACTACACCACGCGCCTCCGGCTGGGAGAACTCGTCCACACGGTGCTCCGCCGCCACAGAAAGACGGCCCTCTTCGTCACCCACGACATCCCGGAGGCGATCTCCCTCGCCGACCAGATCCTCCTCATGGGACGCAACCCCGGACGGATCGTGGCGTCCTTCATCCCTCCGCCGGAACTCGCGCAAAAACCCCCGCTCGCCCGGCGCACGGACCCCGCCTTCCCGCGCCTCTTTCAGGAGATCTGGGAGGAGATGAAGCGCGTGGAAGACGAGCGCCCGGCGTGACCTTCATCCCAAAACGAGGAGGGAAGCGGCGTGAAAGGTGCCGAAGCCTCTGCAGAATACGCGGCATTCCGCAGAGAACAAGACGAATGGCTCGAAGAGGCGCGCCGCGCCTACGTCCGAAAGGAAGAAAGGCAGACCCAGTTCGTGCGCTCCCTTCAGCTGGGGATCGTCCTCAGCCTCCTCGTAGGTTGGGAACTCGGAGCGCGGTGGGGGATCCTAGACCCCCTCCTCTTCAGCTCTCCCACCGCCGTCGTCCAACTCGTCGCCGACCTCGCCGCCTCCGGCGAACTCTGGCGCCACGTGGGAATTACCGTGTACGAAACCCTCCTTGGATTTGTCCTCGGCACGCTCGGCGGGATCGCGGTCGCCCTCGCCCTTTGGTTCTTTCCTCTCCTCGGGCGCGTGCTCGACCCGTACCTCGTCGTCCTCAACAGCCTGCCCAAGATCGCACTCGGTCCCATCTTTATCGTCGCCTTTGGTGCGGGGCCGCGCGCGATCGTCGCCATCGCCGCCTTCGTTTCCGTCTTCGTGACCATTCAGGTGCTCACGTCGGCCTTTGTCGCCGTGGACGCGAACTTCCTCAGACTCGCCTACTCCCTCGGCGCCTCGCGCCTCGACGTCTTCCGGAAAATCGTCTTTCCCGCAAGCCTCCCGACGCTCCTCGCCGCACTCAAGGTGAACATTGGACTCTCCTGGATCGGCGTGATCGTCGGGGAATTCCTCGTCGCCCGGCAAGGCCTCGGAGCCCTCATCGTCTACGGCTTCCAGGTGTTCAACTTCCGCTACGTGTACGCCGGAATTCTCCTCGTAGCCCTCCTCGCCACGGCGATGTACGCCGTCGCCTCCGCCGTGGAGCGCGCGTACGGACGCAGGCCTAAGTAGCAAACCCGTAGGAAGGCGGGTTCCCTGAAATGCACCCAACCGCCTCGATCCCCTCCTCAATTCACAAAACGTTAACACAAACATAAAGAAAATTTACAAGGCGAACAAGGTCGCTTTACATGCGATCCGTATAATGACTTGGGAATTTCGGAACGAAGCCAGAGGAGGGGACGGGCGTGAGCCAGCTCATCTCGCGCCGCGACTTTTTGCGCGGCTCCCTCGGCCTCATCGGCGCATCGGTATTCGTGCAGGCGGTGGGCGTCTCTGAAGCGTTCGCCCAAGGCGAGACTTCTGACACCGCCGTATCGTCGGAAAACGCCATCTACCACGAGGAACTCGTCACCGTGGGAGCGGACCGCATGGCCGTCACGTGGGTCACGGAGCAACCCGGGTCTACGGTGCTCTGGTTGGGCGAACACCCCGAACGCCTCACCCGGTACACCTTTGGCGGTGCGACGCGCTACCACCTCGCCGAGGTGGACCGGCTTCTCCCGGCGACGCGCTACTTCT
The DNA here is from genome assembly GCF_003633725.1 of Brockia lithotrophica. Classification (NCBI taxonomy): domain Bacteria; kingdom Bacillati; phylum Bacillota; class Bacilli; order Thermicanales; family Thermicanaceae; genus Brockia; species Brockia lithotrophica. Next base: position 792,670 of record NZ_RBIJ01000001.1, read on the forward strand.
ACCAGGTGGAGACGGACGGAGTGCGGGGGCCCTTGAACACCCTGCGCACCCTCCCCGCCCCGCGCGGATCTCTCCTCTACCGCGTGGGATTCGTCTCCGACAGCCACATCGCCACGCAGGCGGGGGAAGGCGACCCGAACCAGCTGTACCTCGGCAAGCTCCTCGAAGACGGTCCGGAACTCCTCCGGAGCGCCCTCGACGACCTCGTGCGGAAGGGCGCGAACTACCTCGTCCACGGCGGCGACCTCACGGAGTCGGGGCGGGCAGACGAGTACGCCCTCTTTCGGAACGTCGTCGCCCCGTACGCCGCCGCCTTGCCCTTCGCCGCTGTACCGGGAAACCACGACAAGTACCAGAAAAAGACGGGCGGCGTCGGCGAGGCGGGGTTCCGCGAATACGTCTCCGGCGAACTCTACCGCGCCGAAGTCCAGGGGGACGCCCTCTTCGTGTACCTGGACTCGGCCCGAACGAACAACGACTGGGGGTACATCCCCCAAGCGGAGCTCCGCTGGCTCGACGCCACGCTCGCCGCGCACCGGGAAAAGAAGGCCTTCCTCGTCCTTCACCACCCGACGAACGGAATGGACGTCTGGTTCGGTACGACGAACTTCCTTCAGTTTCAAAACATCGTAAAGCGCTACCCCAACGTCCAGGGCGTCTTCGCCGGCCACATGCACCGAAACTACGTCACCGTAGGGAAGGGAGCCCGAGGAGCACTCCCCTACGTGGAGCTCCCCGCCACAGTCCAGTTTCCCAACGGCTACGGCCTCGTCGACGTATACGAGGGCGGGATCGTCTACACCTCCCACAAGGTGAGCGCCCTGCACCTCTCGGAAAAGTCGCGGGAAAAGGTCCTCCGCCAGCTGAGCGACCTTTACGTCCTCTACACCCTCGGCTGCGCCGGAGACCGCGCCCTCACCTTTGACGTGGAACAGGGCACAGTAGTCCGCCAGGAAGGCTTCCTCCTCACGGCGGTCGTCGAGCTCCGGACGGCCTTGGGGCTCCTCCGCGACGCGATCACCCGCCGGGTCTCCCTCACCGCCGCAGAAGCGAAAAACCTCGTCCGCGTCGTCTTCGGCCGCTTTGCCACGCGCGAAGAAGCCGAGCGGCGCAAGGCGGAGCTCGCGCAAATCGTTCCCTTCCCCTTGAGCATCCGCGAGGAAAACGCTGCGGTGCGGATTTAGCCGGCAGGCCGCTCCTCACGCGCACAAGGCGGACGGGGGCGCGCACGGAAAACGCCTCGTCCACGCCGCGGTCGCTTCGCCCGCGTACGGTCGTACGCCCCGCCCGCGCGAACCTTGCGCCGCAACCTCTATCCGAGCCGCGTTCGGCCGAGCCACTCCCGACGCACGGCGGCGACAAAGGTCTGCGTACCCGCGAATAGGACGACTCCCGAACGACCCGCTTCCCTCAGGGCGCGGCTTACGGCCGCGCCCAATTCGCGTTCTTCCGCGGCGTGGGGATACTTCTGCAGCACGGCGGCGTAGTCCGCCGGCCGCAGGTGCGCTGCGACAACGGGAACGAGGAGGAGCTTTCGGGCCACCGGGGCAAGGACATCCGCCACGCCGTCGACGTCCTTGCCGTGAGGAAGACCGAGGACGACGACCAAGGGGCGCGGCGGAACGCCGAACGCCTCTTCGAGGACGCGGCGCGCCTCTTCCGCCGCCTGGCGGGAAATCGCGCCGTCTACGAGGACGTCTGGCTCCCTCCCCAGGAGTTCGAGCCGCCCGGGCCAAGGGAGAGGGCCTTCGAAGCGTCTCTCCCCGGCGAGCGGAGGATCTCCGGCGAGGCGGCGCGCCGCCCGGTAGGCAAGGGCGTAATTCCGCGCCTGATGGGCCCCCAGAAGGGGGAGGACGATTCCTTCTTCGCCTTGGGCCGCGTCGGTCGATCCTTCCCGGGAGACAGAGGCGTATTCGCAGTAGCGAAAGGTCGTTGCCTCCGGGCCGAGGAGGACGTCGCAGGCAGCGAAATCGCGGCCGTACAAAAAGAGCCGCGGACGTGCGGCGGCGCGGTGCGCTTCAATCTCTCTTGCCGCCGGAGAGAGAGGTCCGCCGGCAAACCGTTCGAGCGAGAGGTGCGTCCGTACCCAGAGGGGACCTTGGCGTTCTTCGGCGGCCCGCCCGAGGGCCCGAAGTCCTTCCGCATCCAAGGCGCCCACGAAGACGTCGCGGACGTCGCGGGTGACGATTCCCCACTTGTGCCGCGCCACGTGCTCGAGGGTAGGACCGAAGGCATCGAGGTGTTCGGGGAAAAGCGCCGTGATCACCGCCGCCTCGTGCGGCACGACGTTCACCTCGTCGTAAAGCCCCCCTCGTCCGACCTCGAGAACGGCGCGCCGGACGCCGGACGCGCGAAAGAAGAGAAAGGCGACGGCGAGGAGCGGGGCGAGGGGACCGATGTACTCCCCGGCCTCGTGCCGGACCTCGGACAAAAGCGAGGTATACACGGGCTGAACCACAGCGGAAAAGTGGGAAAACGCTTCGTGCGGGATTGGGTCCCCCCGCAGGCGGATGCGTTCGCGCACGTCGTGCAGGTGCGGGCCGACAAAGAGCCCCACGGGACCGCCGTCGGGGTCGAGGCGTTCCCACAGACGGGCGAGGAGAAAGGCCGTAGTTCCCTTCCCCTTGCTCCCGGTCACCACCGCCACGCGCATCCCCGCCTCGGGATGGCCGAGAGCCTCAAGGAGACGCGCGGCCCACTCCGGACGACGCGCCTCTTCTACGTCCTTGGCCAAGGGTTTCCCGCGGTTGTACGAGTGAAACCACCACTCCTCTTCCAACTCCGCCCCTCCCGTTGGTACGAAAGTTCTTTACACAACCTTAACCCATAGTTCACTCGAGCTTAACGGTTGTCTCCTAGGATTGTACTATGGGGTGAGCAATCGAGGGGGGAAGACCGTTGTCTAAGTCGATCCTACGCGTTTTACCGGTTCTTTTGCTCGCGGTCTTTGCGACGTTGCTCGGGGCCTGCGGAGCCGGCGGCAATCAAAAGAGCGAAACAAGCGGCCAGGCCAACACCGAAACCGCGCCTGCAGGTACGCTTACTTTTTACACCTCACAACCGGACAACGATGCAAACCGCCTCGTCCAAGCCTTTCGAGAACGTTATCCAAAAGTTGAGGTTGTCCTCTTTCGATCGGGAACAGAAGAAGTCGTCGCCAAACTGAGGTCCGAAAAGATGTCAGGCGAGATTCGGGCCGACGTACTCCTCCTCGCCGACGCGGTCACGTTTGAAGCTCTTAAGGCGGAAGGATGGCTCGAACCATACCGCTCGCCAAACGTCGAAGGAATTCCCAAGGAATTCGTCGACCCAGACGGAACGTACGTGGGAACAAAGGTTATGGCGAGCATCATCGTCGTCAACACAAAGGAAGTCACAAATCTCCCAGATTCTTGGCGCGTCTTCACAGCGCCCGAAACGCGCGGCAAGGCGATCATGCCGAGCCCGCTCTACTCGGGAGCGGCCGCCTACAACCTCGGTGTATTCGTCCGGCAGCCGGAGTTCGGGTGGAAGTTTTATGAAGACATGAAGGCAAACGGCGTCGTCGTTGGAAAAGGGAACGGCGGTGTACTCACCGCCGTTGCGGGCGGAGAAAAGGCTTACGGCATGCTCGTCGATTTCATGGCAGCTCGGGCCAAAAAAGAAGGATCGCCGGTGGAGCTCGTATACCCCAAAGAAGGCGTTCCGGTGATCACGGAGCCAATTGCGATCGTCAAAGGGACGAAAAACCCGAAGGCGGCACAGGCGTTCGTCGACTTTGTCCTTTCCGAAGAAGGACAAAAACTTGCTGCCGAACTCGGGTACACGCCCATTCGTCCGGGGATCACCCCTCCAGAAGGATTACGCTCCGTCGATTCGCTCAAAGTACTCGTGGCGGATCCCAAGGAAATGGCCAAATCGCGGGAAGAGGAAAAAGAAAAGTTTGCCAATCTATTTCGCTGACATCGCGTAAAGGATCGTAGCTTTAGGAGGTGGAGGTCACCCGTACGATGGAGAAACGTCACGGACAAACCGATGCGGATATTCCTCAGACAAACGCCTCACGGTGGGACAGGGTGTCCCGGGTAGGAGAGGCGGCGGTGGTCATCGCCATCGTCGCCTTTTTTGCCGGACCCCTTATCGCCCTTTTGGGCCAGAGCTTGCGGCTCGGACCTTCTGCGGAAATGCTCTCGCTCTTCATCTCGCCCAGAACGACGTCGATGCTCTGGAATACGGCGGTCATGGTGGCCGGCGGAACGGCACTCGCCATGGTCATTGGCACAACAATCGGGGTGATCGTGTCGTTTACCGATTTGCCCGGTCGAACCTTCATCTCCGTCTTCGTGTGGCTGCCCCTCGTCCTCCCGTCGTACGTCATTGCCTTGAGTTGGGCCTCGCTGTTCGAAAAAAACGCGCTTTTAGAGCAGACCTTAGGGATTCTAGGCATACCTTGGGCCGGATGGTCGATCTACACCCTAGGCGGCATGACGTTGGTCATGGGGCTTACCCATTACCCCCTCGTGTACCTGTTCGTCGTCCGAGCCGCACGCAACGTTCCCGAAACCCTGTACTTGGCAGCCCGAGCCTCGGGAGCCCCTCCCGCTTTCGCGTTTTCCCGCGCCGTACTTCCGCTTTTGCGCCCGGCTCTCGCCGCGGGAAGCGCGTTGGCGTTTTTGGCATCTCTGGACAACTTCGGCATCCCCGCCTTCCTCGGCATTCCGGGGAACGTTCCGGTGCTTTCGACCTACATCTATGAGCAGGTGGCCGGGTTTGGACCTTCGGCCTTCGCTCGCGCAGCGACGCTCAGCCTGCTCCTCGTGGCGATCGCCATGACGGGGATTTACGGTTTCCGGAAGTGGTCGCAACACGACGTCTCGGAAGCGTTCGGCGAGGATAGATGGAGAAACCCCGTAGAACTCGGGCCTTTCAAGTGGCCCCTCTTTGCGCTCGTCCTCGCCTTCTTGCTTTTCACGAGCGTGCTTCCTCTTCTGGGACTCGGTTTGGGAGCGATCGTTCGGGCTTACGGCTTACCCCCGACGCCGGAAAACTGGACGCTCAACCACTTTGCCACCGTGCTCGGGGACCCGCGAATTCACCGGGCGGCGACGAACAGTGCGCTCCTGTCGCTGAGCGCCGCCGCAGGAACGATCGTCCTGGGGACGGCGGTGACTTTGCGACAGCGCCAATCTCCGAACTTCATGTGGAGGGCTACGAGCAGTCTCATGACCCTCCCCTTCGCCCTTCCGGGAATCGTCGTCGCCTTGGGTCTCATCATCTTCTGGGCTTCGCCCGTGGGCAACATGATCGGCGGCGTTTACGGAACGCTCGCCATGCTCTGGATCGCCTACATCGTACGGTTCAGTGCAGTTGGCGTACGATCTGCCGAAGCCGCCTTCTCCCGCCTGGACGTGCGTTTGGAACAAGCCGCCCAAGTGAGCGGGGCACGTCTCGGAGTACGATTATCCCGCATCGTGTTTCCGCTCGTCGCAGGCGAACTTCTCGGAGGCATGCTCCTCGTCGTCCTCCTCGCCGGCACGGAGCTCACGCTTTCCGCCCTCCTCGCCTCCTCTGGACAGGAAACGGTAGGCATGCGCATTTTCCAAATGGAACAGGGCGGGGCGCTGTCTGAGGCAAGGGCGTTTGCCTTTACCATCGCCACGTTTGTCCTTTTCCTCTTTGCTTTGTCCGAGGCATTCCGCAAACGCAGGTTGCAGATGCAAGAACAAAAGGAAGAGCCGATCGCGAGCGGGGGATGGTCGTGAAGGTGGAACTTTCCGGGGTTTCGGTGAAACTGGGAAACCGAACGGTGCTTAGAGAAGTCTCCCTCTCTGTTCCTTCCGGAGCTTTTTTGGCCGTACTCGGGCCGTCGGGGAGCGGCAAAACGACGCTCTTACATGCGATTGCAGGTTTTGTCCCTTTGGAGTCAGGAACGATTTCCTTTGACGGACAAATCGTAAGTCGGGCAGGATACCGGTTGCCTCCCGAAGAGCGGGAAGTCGGGGTCGTCTTCCAATCGTTCGCCCTTTGGCCCCACATGACGGTCGAAGAGCACATCACCTTCCCCCTTCTTCAACGGCGTCGCCGCCGCTTCCGAACTGAACTTGAAGGAAAGGGGATCTTCCGCCGTACGATCGGGAAATATCTATCCAACAAAACCCAATCCAAGCCAAAAGAGGATGCTGCCGTAGAAACGATAGAACACGAAGTAGAGAAGCTCCTCAAACTGACGGAGCTACTGCCTTTCCGCAAACGGTTCCCCAGCGAACTTTCTGGAGGACAAAAGCAACGGGTAGCGTTTGCCCGCGCTCTGGCTGCGTCGAGAAAGCTCCTCCTCCTGGACGAGCCGTTTTCCCACCTCGACGCCCCCCTTCGCGCCACCATGCAATTGGAGTTGGCCAAACTTCACCGGACAACCGGAAGCACTGTAATCTTTGTCACCCACGATCGAGAAGAAGCCCTGGCGCTTGCGGATCTCATCGCAGTGGTAAAGGACGGGCGTGTAGTGCAAATCGGCCCACCGGATGAGGTCTATTTACAACCGAATTCGCCGTTTGTCGCCGCCTTTGTCGCCGGTGCAGCCCTCGTCCCCGGAACGTGGCGGGGAAAGTGGTTTACTCCTTTGGGATATGTAGGCGATGAGGTTTGGGACGGAACCAGCATCCCCCCTGCGTTTCGCGAAGCTGGGTGCTTTCCGGTGCGACCGGAAGAATGGGTTCTTCGCAAATATCCCCCGGGGATCCCAGTACGAATCGTGAGGCGCGCGTACGAAGGACGAACTGTCCGTTTGACAGTTGAACTCGCCGCGACAGAAATCAATCCCGACGAAGTGCAATGCAATGAAAGAGAGACAGCCGACTGGCCATTCCGTAAGACGTCGTTTGATTTATTTGTCTCACCACAAAAGTATCGCGACATATGCACGGACCCTGGACAAATTAGGCATATTATTCTAAGGAAAAGCGGAACAAATATAGGATCACGAACAAAAAATGATAACAATGTTTAAAATATTCATGCTTTTAATAACTAATAATTAAAATTTTATATCGTTATAAACTTTATAATTTAAATTCAAAAAGAAAACATATGTTCCCTATTTATCAAGATAGGTATAAAATTAAAATTGCCGCCTCTTTCGAGGCGGTTAAAACTTCGATCAGCAGCCCCCTGCGTCCTTCCACGATTTGCTTCAACGTTGCCGCCTCTTTCGAGGCGGTTAAAACGCGCAACACCGGGTTCAAGACGGAAGGAGATGTCTTCGCTTCAACGTTGCCGCCTCTTTCGAGGCGGTTAAAACGTGAAGACACGGATACCGCGATCGAACTCGCATTAAAGCTTCAACGTTGCCGCCTCTTTCGAGGCGGTTAAAACTCCCTCATGACCTATCTGCATCGCCTGCAGCATGTAGCTTCAACGTTGCCGCCTCTTTCGAGGCGGTTAAAACTTTGATGGAACAGGCGAGATAGGACTGGCTTATCTTCTGCTTCAACGTTGCCGCCTCTTTCGAGGCGGTTAAAACGCGCTCTGTTCCTCATCCTCACGTTTCTTCTCACTGGCTTCAACGTTGCCGCCTCTTTCGAGGCGGTTAAAACTCCGGCCGCTGCAAGCCCTTGTCCCTTCGGGCTTTGCGGCCCCTATTCCGCGAACCTCTTTTTGAGGGGCCAAAAAAAGAGCGATCGGACGGCAAAAATCCCGGAAAAGCCTTGTGCCGCTTGCGCCGCGAACCCCCCACCCCTGGCGTCACCACTGCCGATTCGCGATGTTTGAATATTCCGGACAATGGGCATCACCAGACAGACAAATGATGGGAGCTCGTCATATGGGGGATCTGATCGATGTGCTTTTATTGTGGCAAGAAATACCGGACAAAGTCAAGTCGCGACGGCCTCAGGTGAGGTAGGTCACATAGATCGGTTGGCCGTCAAACTCGCCTCGACGGAAATCGACTCTGAGATCCGCGGTAGGAAGCGCAGGGAAACAATTGACCCTCTGCCCGAAAAAACGGATATGCTTTTTACATATTATCAAATATTTTGCAAAATACAAAAACTGTAAGATCGGACTGGATTTGTTGACATAAAAGTTATTTTATTTATCAAATAACAAAAATTTAAAAAAACTTCTGTTTTTCTCATTCTTCATATGTGGAATTACTTACAAAACCCTGGCTACCTATAGAATACCCGAGTTTATATCCAGCATAATAATAAATATCAAAGACAGATCTTCCTAATCCAGATCCTAAAGCTAATATCAGTAAAATAACAACAAGAATCTTAGCTACTTGCACAAAATTTCTCATCCATCTCTTAAAAATATCAGTTATTTTCATAAATATTTCCCTCCTGCTTCTTTTTACAGCCTTCTAAATCTTCCCGTGATATCGCTTATCATGGTTCACATCAAGCGTACCTTGCGGTCGCTCCCCCTGTCAATACTCTATGGTTCTTTCCGCATGCACCATCCAACCCCTTCCGAAGCGATGAAAACCCCGACCGAACACGTACAACTCATGGAACTACGGAGGATCGGCTTGAAAGGCTCCCTTAGAGCTTCGGGTTTGTCGCTTACGGAGCAGGCGTAAAGTACGAGTAGAGATAGAGGAGACCTACGTCGGCGGCCGCACGTGTAGGCGCAAAGGAAGCGAGGCGGTACCCCAATTTTCCTCCGTCGGCGCCTTTGGGCTGCGAAGAGGCAGTCGGGCGGAGGAGGAGTTCGCTGGCGTAGACGGTTCCGTGGGACGCTTCGACGGCATACCAGAGCCGCACACCCTCGTACTCCGGGTCGCGATACGTCTGTAGGGAAACGCCGAAGGGGGCTCCTTCGCGGGTGAGTCCCTGTTCCGCCCAACGGCGTAGGTCCTCTACGCGCAAAACCTGTACGAGGAGCCGGTGTCCTCCGGGCCCTTCCGCGGCGACGGTGGCAAGAACTTCGCCCTCCCCGGTCTCGGCGTGTACGCGAAATGTGCGGGGAAGCTGCACGCGGCCGAATCCACCCGGGAGTTCCACATGCCGCCGGTTGGCAAAGGAAGTGCGGTAAAGGCTTTCGTCCGAAGATCCCCCATCCTCCGCCGCAGATCCTGAACCGGAGGTCGGCGCGGAGGACGGGGGGTGCGCGTTTTTCCCGAAAACCGCAGAAAACCGTTCCGCACCCCACGGTCCGGCAAACAGCCAACCTCCGTAGAGCGCGAGAAGCGCGAGCAAGCCGAACACAAAGCCCATGCGCTTGAGACGTTCGCGCAGCATCGCCCCTTCCCCCTCTTCCCCATGCGTATGAGGACGAGGGGGAGGGAAGACCGGGGAAAGGGCCGCCTACGGTTCTGCACCGTCGATGAGTTCGAACTCGTAAGGACCGATGCGCACGGGAGAACCAGAGGTCGCCCCGCGGGCGCGCAGGGCTTCTTCCAGGCGCATCCGCCGCATCTCCCGCTGGACGCGGAGGAGGGCCTCGTCGCTTTCGAGGCCGAAGCGCTCGATGAGGCGCAAAAGGCGCGGCGCGTACACGACGAAGGTGTCTCCCTCGCGTGTGATCACAAACCCTTCCTCGTCTCGTGTGGCTTCGCGCTCAGGAACAGAAGTACCCTCGCGTGCTCGCCCCTCTTCGAACGTCGGCGGGGAGACGTCCTCCTCCCAATCCTCTTCCTCCCACACACCGCCTTCGTCCCTCAGGCCGTCCTCCGAAAGCTCGAGCGGAGGGGGGAGTTCGCGCAGCGCGCGTTCGACGGCGAGGAGGAGTTCATCGAGTCCGGAGTGCGTGACCGCGGAAATGGGGTAGACGGGAACGTCCTCCCCAGACTCCGCCAAGCGGGCGCGGAACCGCGCGAGGTGTTCTTCCGCCTCGGGGAGGTCCATCTTGTTCGCCACGACGAAGTACGGCCGGCGCGCGAGCTCCGGGTGGTAGAGCTCGAGTTCCTTGCGCAACGTTCGGTAGTCCTCGTACGGATCGCGTCCTTCCGTTGCGGCCATGTCGAGGACGAGGAGGAGGAGGCGCGTGCGGGAAATGTGGCGGAGAAACCGGTGCCCGAGCCCGGCCCCGGCATGCGCACCTTCGATGATGCCGGGGAGGTCGGCGATCACAAAACTTCGACCTTCTCCGAGACGGACGACCCCGAGGATCGGGTTGAGCGTCGTGAACGGGTACGGCGCGACTTCGGGGTTGGCCCGCGTCACCGCAGCGAGCAGCGAAGATTTCCCGGCGTTGGGGAAGCCGACGAGCCCGACGTCGGCGAGGAGCCGAAGTTCGAGGCGCACCCAGCGTTCCTCCCCCGGCTCTCCCTTCTCCGCAATCCGAGGCGCCGGATTGGCGTGCGTGGCAAAACGCGCATTCCCCCGACCGCCCCGCCCGCCACGGGCGACGACGAAGCGCTGTCCCGGACGCGTGAGGTCCGCAAGCCGCTCGCCGGTCGTCGCGTCGTAGACGATTGTACCCGGAGGGACCTTGAGGACGAGGTCACGGCCGTCACGGCCGTGGCGGTTTTTGCCCTGCCCGTGTTCCCCCCTCTCTGCCTTAAAGTGACGACGGAAACGAAAGTCCACGAGCGTGCGCAGCCCTTCGTCCACCTCGAGGATGACATCGCCTCCGCGCCCACCATCGCCGCCCGCTGGGCCGCCCAAGGGAACGTACTTTTCGCGACGAAAGGCAACGGCACCGTTGCCGCCATCGCCTCCTTTAACGTAGATCTTGGCCTCGTCGACAAACACGTCCTCTCACCTCTTCGACCGTTCCCGCGTACCCCAGACAAACCGGAACGCACACCCTCCGGAGGTAGTGTGGGTAACGACGACGCGCTGCGGTCGCCCGGGATGCGACTTTAAGAGGGACTTCCCTTCCGCCTCCAGAATCTCCCGTGCCCTGTGTCCGACTTCGTCCGCGGTGCCCCGCAGGCGAAAGACGACGGTCAACGTGCGGGGACGGGACGCAGACACGCGGAAGGACACTTCGAGGTCCCCCTCCGTTTCCCATGCGGCTATCGCTCGTTCCAAAACGCGCAGCCATTTGCGAAAAAACGCCACCCGTTTGGGGCTCCAAGCCGAACGGAGGTCCTCTCCTCCCAACTCGTAGTGCACGCGGATCCCGAGAAGGCGGGATTCCCACTCCAGGAGGAGGAAAAACATCCGATCGCCCAGAGAATCTTGGAGGCGCTTTTCTTGCTCGATGCGGTGGACCAACTTCTCCACCTGCCGGCGCAAACCTTCGCGATCGTCGAGGGCGAGGTAGCCGTAGAGAAGCTGGAGTTCGTTGGCGAAGGCGTGGCGACGCAGGCGCAGAAATTCGCCCACACGCGCGTGAGGATCTCTCACCGGGCCGCTCCCCCTTCCACGCGAAAAAAGCCCCGACGCGACCCGCGTCGGGACCTTCCGCAATCCTCGAAACCGATTACTCCGCCGCCTCGACCGCCTCGAGGTCCTCGGCGGTGACCGGGTACACGCTCACGCGCTTCTTGTCCTTACCGAAGCGCTCGTAGCGAACCACGCCGTCGATGCGGGCGTACAGGGTGTCGTCCTTGCCGATCCCTACGCCAGGCCCCGGGTAAATCCGAGTGCCCCGCTGGCGGACGAGGATGTTCCCCGCTAGGACGAACTGGCCGTCGTGGCGCTTCACGCCGAGGCGCTTCCCGACGCTGTCGCGGCCGTTCTTCGTGCTTCCTCCGGCCTTCTTCTGGGCGAAAAACTGGAGATCCATGGGGTAACGCATGGCCTTTCCCCCTCCTCACTGGAATCGCAAAGCCGCAAGAGCCCTTAGCAAACCCTGGGGAGACCCCGAGAAAAGCAAATGCCGACGAACGTGTGCACGGCCTCGAAAGGGTCCGATCCCGATCCTAGGGTCTGGCAAGGGCGCGGGGATCGTCGGGGTCTTCGATGCGGAGGTACTCTGGGTAGCTCTCTTCGAGCGCCTTAAGGGCGACGAGCATGCCTTCCAGGATGAGGGCCGCACGCTCTTCCACTTCCGTCGGAAGATCCCGCGGAAGGCGGAATACGATGTAGCCCCCTTGCCCGATCTCCGAAACGGCGTCTACGTCCAGAAGCGAGACGAGGGCGTTGGCCGCGCCGAGGGTGATCGCCGAAATCCCCGCACAGACAATGTCCATGCCCTTTTCCTTGTAGCCCGCGTGCCCGCTCACCTCGACTTCGACGAGACGGCCGTCCTCGCGCTGTGCCCGCACCCGTACCATCCCGCACCGACGCTCCCCATCGCGTCCTCCGATCTTCCCCACCTTCCGACGTACGTCTTCAGCGCTCGATGGCTGTGATCATGAGGCGCGTAAACGGTTGGCGGTGGCCCTGCTTTTTGCGGTAGTTCTTCTTGGGCTTGTACTTGAAGACGACGATCTTTTTCCCCCGGCCGTGCTTTACGATTTGGGCGCGCACCCGCGCTCCCGGTACGTAGGGCGTACCCACAACCACGCCCGAGTCGTCCGCAACGAGAAGGACGCGGTCGAGAACGACTTCCGCACCTTCTTCACCTGGGAGCTTTTCCACGTCAACCCACTTCCCGGGCTCCACGCGAACCTGTTTGCCCCCGGTCTCCACGATCGCGTACACGGAACTACCCCCCATATACGGGACTCGCCGCCGCAAGGTGGGCCGCCCCGAAACCCATCTCGTGTGGATACCGCGCACTCGAGACTTCGGGGTTTCGGACGTCCGCTTATCCCGTCAGAGCAATCCTCCGGAGACCTGCGGCGAGCGGTATTTGACTCAAGTTATTATACCGAGGTTTCCCCGAGAGGGCAAGGAGGTTTTTCACCCATCCGTCTTCGCCGATAAGAGGTTCGCGGGGATCCTGAGGGCGATCCAGAGCATGCCGAAGGAGAGGAAAGTCCTGAAGGCTAGAGCAAAAAATCCCAGGCAAAACGAGGCGCCTCGGAAACCTTACGTAGTACGTCTTCTAAAATAGGAGGTACAGCAAACAGGGAATCTTTCGCGATGTTCAAGATTCTGTTACAAACGCGGCGCGCAGACGGGTTATGGGCAAGTGCTACATTCATTTTCACCGAAATTTCATTGACAATGAGACTCTTTATCGTCGAGAATGAAAGCACCGCGGGAACCTCGTCGTCCGAGGGGCCCACACCGCTCCTCCGGTTGGGAGACATCATACCCCGCAGGTATGCAAGAACTATCGAAGGAGGGAGAGCCGTGCGAACGACAAAACGCGCTTGGCGCGCCCTGGGGGTCTTGCTCCTCGCCGTCCTCCTGGCGTTGCCGCTCGCCGCGTGCGGAAAGAAGGCAGAAGCCCCGGAAAAGAGCGAGCCGGCAACCGGAGAAAAGTCGCCGGCGGCAAACGCGCCGGCTTCGGGAACCGCGAAGAAAGAACCCGTCACGCTCACCGTGGTCACGCCGCCCGACCCGAACTCGATCCCGCTTCTCCTTCTCTACGCGAAGCAGGACGAGTGGCTCAAAGGCGACGTTCCCGTGAAGCTCCAGGTCAAGCTCGCCCCCGGCGGCGACCCGAGTGCGATGAAGGCGCTCATCCAAAACCGCGACGCGGACTTCGCCCTCTTCAACTCCCTCGGTGGGCGCAAGATGTACGAAGAAGGGCAGAAGCACATCCGCCTTGTAGGAACGCACGTTTGGCGCGGCGTCTACATCCTCACCCCGCAAGACGTCAAGGACTGGAAGGAGCTAAACGGCGCCAATGGGATCGCCGTGCCCGGCGTGCAAACGCCTCCCCACATCTTGGCGCAGAAGGCGCTCAAAAAGCAAGGGGCGGAAGTTAACTTCGCACCCATGGGACCCGGGGAAGCCCTGTGGACGACCTTGAGCGAAAACCAACAGGGAATCAAGGTGGTCGCCGCTCCGGAGCCCCTCGTGAGCATGATCCTCATGCGCCAGGAAAAGGACAACTGGAAGACGAAGTACAAGGTCTTCGCCGATCCGGTAGAGGTGCTCAACCCCGAAGGCAAGATCTTCCCCCTCGGCGCCGTTTGGCTTGTAAACGACAAACTCTTGGATACTCCTGAGGGTGTCAAGGCGGGCAAAGCCTTCGTCGAGGGCTTCAAAAAGGCCATCGCCTACGCCAACGACCCGGCCAACCGGCAGGAGGCCGTCCAGCTCTTGCCGAAGTACTGGAAGGAAGTGTTCAACCAGGAGGCGCCGCCCAAGCTCTTCGAGATGATGCTCAGCTCCGGCCGTCTCGGCCTCGACTTCAAGGGCGGTCCGGAGGCCAAGGACACGGTCTTCTCCCTGTGGAAAAACGTGATGGGGGTCGAGGGCGACCCGGGGATCATCTGCACGAAACTCTACCAGTAAAGGGCAAAGGGGACGGTCGATTTCGCGATCCGTCGTTCCGCCTCAAGCGCCCCCGACGAAAACCTCCCTTTCCTTTGCAAAGGCGCCCTTCTGCCAGGAGCCTCGGCTTCGGCCGGGCTCCTTTGGCGTCTTCACGGGCTCCCGCTCCCGGAGGAAAAGGGGAGAACTACCGGAAGAGAGGATGAACCCCGTTGCCGCACGTTTGGCGCTACCGGATCCTCGGAATTGCCCTCTTCGTCCTCGTCTGGGAAGTCCTCTCCTTCGTCTACCCGCCCGCGATCGTCCCCGGAATCGAACGCGTCGTTTCTGCCCTTGCGGAGGTCCTCCGGCAACCCGGGATCTGGCGCGACGCCGGAGATACCTTCCTTCGCGTGTTTCTCGGCACCCTTCTTTCCGTCGGCATCGGCATCTTCTTCGGAATATGGTCGACCCTCGACGCCCGCGTCCGCGAGGCCGTGTACCCGGTTTTCGTGACCTTCGAAATGGTCCCCCCCATGGCCTGGATCGTGCTCGCCATCCTCTGGTTCCGCCTCGGACACATGCCCTCGATCGTCGTCGCCGTGGCTACGGCTGTTCCCATCGTCTTCTTCAACCTCACGGAAGGGGCAAAGCAGATCAACTGGCGCCTCGTAGAAATGGCGGAGAGCTTTCGCGTCCCTTTGCGCGACCGGATCTTCACCCTGTACTTCCCGAGCCTCCTCCCCGCGCTCCTTGCCGCCGTTTCCGGCGGCCTTAGCATGAACTGGCGCGTCGTCGTCATGGCCGAAGCCTTGAGCGCCTACACGGGCCTCGGCCAAAAGCTCTGGGGGGAGTACCTGTACGGTTCGGGGGTAAACGTGTACGCCTACATCCTCCTCCTCGTGCTCCTCGGTCTCACCCTCGACTACGGCCTCATCGGGCTCTTCCGCAGCTGGGTCTTGCGCCGCTACCGGTTGTACGAATTTCAAGAACGCCGCCGCCTGCGCGCCGGATGAGGACGTACCTGCGGTTGGCGGAGTACGTTCGGGCCCAAAAGCGGGGAAGGAGAAGCACACCCCGCACACGAAAGGGGAAGACGGCCGGAAGAAAAACTTAGGGAGGAATGCGACGTGCCTACCGCCCTCAAAAACGGTCGACAAACAGATTCCCCCGCCACGCCTGCGCACGTCCTGGAAGTCGAAGGTCTGGGAAAGAGCTTTGCGGGAAAACCCGTCCTCGAGGGGATCGACTTCCGTCTCATGCAGGGAAAGGTAGGGTGTTTCCTCGGCCCTTCCGGCTGCGGGAAATCCACCCTCCTCCGGATCGTGGCGGGGCTCGAAAAGCCCGACGGCGGGCGGATTCTCTCCCGCATTCGGCGCCACGCCTTCATCTTTCAGGAACCCAGGCTCCTCCCTTGGCTTTCGGCGGAGGACAACATCGTCTTCGCCCTGCGCGGGCAGAACCTTTCGGAGGCCGAACGCCGGAGGCGGGCGCGAGAAGCCCTTCGCACCGTGCGCCTGGAAGCCTTCCGCGCACAATTTCCTTTCGAACTTTCCGGGGGACAGCGCCAGCGCGTGGCGATCGCCCGCGCGCTGGCGACGGAACCCGACCTCCTCCTCATGGACGAGCCGCTCGCCAGCCTGGACTTCCCCCTTCGTCTCGCCCTTCTCGAAGAGATGGCAACGGGCGTCTTTGCGGACGGGCGTTCCGCCCTCTACGTCACCCACGATACGCGGGAGGCCGTACTCGTCTGTGACGACATCTACCTCCTCGGATACGGTCCGGCAAGGATCCTCGCCCGATACGAAGTTCCCGTGCCGAGGGAAAAGCGGTCCGCCGAAGACCCTTTCCTCTACGCCATGTCGAACGAGCTTACCCGGGAACTCAAGGCCATTGCCGAACGGTACGGACTCTAACCGACCGGACTGCGTGGGCGTACGCCGAATCCCACACCCGCTGCTCCAACTTCCGTCACCGATTCCGCAAAAACAACCGCGCAGGAGCCCGTACGGCTCCTGCGCGGTTTCCCTTTCGTCGAAACCGACGTGATCCGGCGAAACGCGAACGGATCCTCCCGTCAGGGAAGGAGCGCCACCGGGGGCGAAAAGGGTGCGAGACCCTGTGCAATGACGACGCTCAAGGAGGCAGGGTACACGCCCAAGAAGACGATGAGCCCTACGAGGGCCAGGGCCGGAACCCATTCGGCAAACCGGAGGTCGGACAGAGGCCGCCGTTCCGTCTCCGGATCGAGGGGGCCGTACGTCGCCCGCGTGACCGCGCGAAGCCAGTAAGCCGCCGTGAGGACGAGGCCGAGGAGGGCAATCCACGCGTACGTACGCAGGGCGCTCGTAAAGAGACCGACGTACACCTGAACCTCGCTCACGAAGCCAGCCATGAGGGGAAGTCCAAGAGAGGCCATGGCCGCTACGAGGAGGACGCCGCTCAGGTAGGGAAGCTTCTTTCCGATCCCGCCCAAGGCGGAAAACTCCGTTGTCCCGAAACGTTCCGTGAACGCACCGGCGAGGAAGAAGAGCAAGGCGGCGATGAGGCCGTGGGACACCATTTGGAACACGGCCCCCTGGAACCCCAACGTGTTAAAGGCGGCGATCCCCAAGAGCACGAGGCCCATGTGGCTCAAGCTCGAGTAGACGATGACCATCTTGAGGGACTTTTGCACGAGCGCAGCAAAGGCGCCGTACAGAAGGTTCACGAGGCCCATCACGACGAGGAATGTCGCCGCCCGGTAGGCCACTTCCGGGAAAAACCCTACGGCAAAGCGGAGCATCCCGTAGGCGCCGAGCTTGAGGAGGACGCCGGAGAGGATCATGGACATGGCCGGAGGCGCTTCCGTGTGCGCCCGGAGCATCCACGTGTGGAAGGGAAACATCGGAAGCTTCACGGCAAACCCGAGGAAGAGGAGAGCGAAGACGAACGCCTGCGTTCCCGGAGAGAGATAGGCCTCGCCAAGTCGCTTCCCAATTTCAGGAACATCGAACGAAAGTACAGCGTTGAAGATCCAAACGAAGGCGAGGAGCATGAGGAGCGAACCGAGACCGTTGTAGATCAAGAACTGGTAGGCCGCCTCTTCTCTCCGTTCCGACCCCCATACGCCGATGAGGAAAAACGAGGCGACGAGGACGACCTCAAAGAAAATGAAGAAGAGGAGCGTGCTCGTCGTCGCAAAGGCGCCGAGCGTCCCCGCCTGAAGGAGGAGGAAGAAGAGAAAGTACTCCTTCACCCGCTTCGCGTACCCGACGGACGCCACGGCGGCGAGAAATCCCACGATCGCGGCCAGAAGGACGAGGGGGAGGCTGAGGCCGTCCACACCCATCCCGTAAGCAATAGGAACCTCCTGCCACGTCCCGGGACCGCTCCGCGCGTTCGGGTACACGAAGGTAAACCACGTCGCCCGCTCGACGAACTGAAACCCTTCCTGCGCAGGGCGAAACGCCGCATACAGGTACCCCGCGAGTACGGCCGGCACCGCGGCAAAACCGATCCCCACGGCCTTGATGAGGCGCGTCTGAGATGCGGGGAGGACGAGGAGTACGAGAATCCCCACGAGCGGCGCGAGCACGAGCCACGAAAGCGGTCCCATCTCTTCCTGAACCCTCCCCGTTGCGAAAAGCGCGATTTCACTGTGTTCCATTATAGCGGAGAGAGCGACCGGGACACAAGGACACAGGTCCTCGAGGTTCGGAGGAATGCCCGACAAGCGGAACCGCGTAGGGATAAGACCGGATCGGTCGTGATTCCCCCTTGCATTGCGCAAAATAAATCTGTAGACTGAAAAACGGAATCTCCTTTTTAAAAGTTCCCTTCTTTCCCTCCTTTGCGTCGGCACGCGATTTGATCCGGTATCCGCAAAGCTCGGCCTCACTCCACAACCCGCGTTGCCTATAGGCGTAGAAAAAACGTATGGTACAAGGAGGTATCTCCATGAACGACGGCGCGCGCCTCTCCCAATCCGGGCTCTACGGGATGCTCGCCGGAATCCTGTGGATTGCCAACCTCTTCGTCTTTCTCCTACCGGCGGGAATGCGAGAGATCTCTTCCCTTCTCCTTCAATTTTTGGCCCTGGTGTTCTTGTACATAGCCTTCTCCGGAATTGGGGACGCGCTCGGCTCTCAGGAAATTTCCGGAAACGGGCGCACAGCCGTGATCTTCCTCACCCTCGGCGTCCTCTTGTCCTTGGCGGTGACTTTGTGGAAGGCAGGAGAACTCGCCAGCGCACAGGAAGCCTTGCAAAACCTCGCCCTGGGGATGCAAGGCGGCACGGCCTCGGAAGCCGAAGTGGAAGAGATGACGAAGCAAATCGGCACCATGGGAAGAATCTACCTCTATTCGTTTCTCCCCTTTTGGCTTTTGTCTTTGATCGGGGCCTTCCCGCTTCGAAAGGCGTACGTGCAAACCGCAGAAGCCACGGAAATTCCCCAATTCCGCACCGCGGGAAACCTCTTCCTCTGGGGGATCATCCTCACCCCGCTTCTCATCGGGGGAATCCTCCTCCTCGTCTACTACATCTTCGTGATCCTGGCCTTCTCCAAACTCCGCACGGCCGCACAGGAAGGCTAAAAGGCGAACTTCGAAGTGCGGTCCCGCAGGACGTCCCCCGACAAATCGAAGAAAAGGCCCTCCTCGTACGTCGAGGAGGGCCTTTTCGCATGCGACGGACCATCCGGGCAAGTCCGGGCGCGAAACACCAAAACGGGAAAACCTCTCAACCGCCGAGAAACCCCTTGAGCACGACGATCGGCGTCGCCTGGTCGGCGCTCCCCGCGATGAGGTCGGCGATCGTGGCGGCGATGGCGACGATGCGCCGCGGCGTCGTACCCACCTCACGTTCGTCTGCTTCGCTCGCCCGCAAGATCTCTTCGATTTCCTCCCGTGTATGGCCTTTCCGAGACAGGGTGTCCACGGCGAGCTTGAGCTTCTTCCCCGTACGCAAACGGCCGTTCTTGAGCCCGGACGTTGCCCCGATCGCGGGATAGGGGTCGGCGAGCTCGTAGATCCCCGTGTCCGGGTCTTTGTATGCCCCATCGCCGAAGATCACGACTTCCACGTCGACGCCGCTCGTCTCGCGCACGCGTGCGCGGATCGCCTCGGCCGTGGCGTCGGCGTTTTCCGGAAGGAGTTTGAGCAGACACCCTTCGTAGTCCGAAACGTTCGAACCGATGACCCCCCACGGCGGCGGTCCGAGCTCGTCTAGGGTACGCACGGGAACCTGCGCGCCGAAGGCTTGAAACATCTCGCGGCGCATCTGGCGCGTGTGCACCTCGCCGATCACCACGCCGTCCAGATACCCGAGCTCGTATACCTTAAAGGGGTTGTTGGTGAAGATCACGTCTCCCTGCGCGCCGCCGGCGGCGATTGTCTCCAGGTAGAGGCTTCGGTAGTCGACGCCCGTGATCGGGTGGCGGAAAAACCCCCCGGGGAGTTCGTCGGCGTAGATCACGCTGTCGTCTCGAAAGACGTCGAGGAGCTGCCCAAAGGACGTGCGCACGAGGGGCTCGCCCGTGCCCGCGAGGAACTCCACGGCATCGTAGAGGACGAACGTGCCTCGACCGAAATCCACGCCCGCGGCGAGGGCGCGGCGCGCCTCGGGAATGTCTCCCATGAGCCCTACCGCCTGTTTGGCGGCCTTCGTGAGGTCGGTGAAGGTCACCTCTACCGGAGCGAGCACGCCGTCAGGCGTGCGCACGGTGATGTCGGCAATCCCCGTCCCGAAGATCTTGCGCATTCCCACGATCGTGTACCCCATGGACTGTAGGAGGAGGGCAGCGATGACCTCGCGGATGAGCAGGTTCAGGTGCGGTGTGGAGCCTCGGGCGTCGGCGAAGTGGCGGTATACGCCCTTGAGGCTCAGGCGAACGCGGGCAAACTCGGCGTCGATCACCTGGTTGCCGACCTCGTCTGCGGGAATGGGAAAGGCCACGATCACCCGACCGCCGCGGGTCGCCTGGGCAATCGCCCGCAACACGAGGGCGAACCGGTTTCGACTTGCGATCGGATAAAGCACCGCCAGGGTCGCCCCGGGGGAGAGGTCGAACTTGCGGATGATGTCCTCGGCGAGCTCGTCGCAGGTGAGGTAGCGGTTTTGCGAGCGCGCGACGACGGCCTCCGTGACGCAGAGGATGTCTCCGTCCTGGACGAGGCCGCGGGTCGCCTCCGCGGTGATCGCGGCGATGTCGTCGTTCGGCAGGATGAGCCCGACCTTGACGGCGAGGGCCTGAACGGTGACCCCGTGGGCGGCGACTTCCGAAGTACGACGCGACTCCGTAGACATGGCAGGCGTAAGCCCCCTTCCCCGCCGCTCCCACGTATGGGGAGCGGCGTTGCCGACTCGGGAAACCTCCCCGACGCGTCTGACGCAACGCGGCGGCGAACGGGCAAAACCGGGAACATTGATCGGATTTGTGCGATCAATGTTCGTGATTTGCCCCTTACACTCTACACCATAGCGGCCGGATCAGCAAGGGGAAGCGAAGGGAAACCGGAAAAAGGGCGAACGTCACCGCCGTTCCCCCCGGGAGAAGAGCCGCGCGAGGAAAAACCCTTCTTCATCGGGGAAAAAAGGCGCGTTTGCCGCGCCTTCTCCCTTCGACGTCCCAGGGAAAGGCCTTCCTTCCTCGGAAAGGAGAGATTGTACCCCCGATGCGGCGCTCCGTACACTTCGGTCCTGGGCGAATCGCCCGCTGAAGACGGGCGGGCGACGGGAGGAAGAGGGAAGGCGGAGGTAGCGCTCCCGCCGTGCGTGGCGGAGTACCGCAAGCGGGGGTGCGTCGGACGAAGAAAAGCCGAGGAAGAATGGGGGAAACGAGCGCACCTCCGAAAGAAACCGATAGCGCCGCCAGAGAAAGCGGAGAAACTCCTCTTCGGTGCGGCGAAGCCCTCGGACGTTCCACCAAAGGAGAAAGGGGGCGTAGAGGGTGAGGCCGAGGGAAGGCGTGCGGATCCCGAGGAGCGCCCAGACGATCCCCGCCAAGACGAGCCCCACCCCCACGCCGTAGGCGGCGTAGACGGCACGACGGTAGGGAAGCCACGCCGCCAACGCCGCAAGGACGATCCGTCCCCCGTCCAAGGGAAACACGGGAAGGAGGTTGAACGCGAGGAGAGACGCGTGAACGTCCCGCCACCACGACGCGTAATGCCCTAAGAGAGCTTCCGTCCAGGGCCACGGCAGGGCGAGGAAGAGCGCGTGGCTCGCCGGACCCGCGAAGAGGACGCCGATCTCCGAGGCGATGCGCCCGTAGCCCTTTGCTTCGAGGGAAACCCTCCCACCGTAGGGGAGAAGCTCCAGGGAAAGAATCTGGTACCCCAAAGCGAGCGCCGCCGCGGTGTGAAAGGCTTCGTGGAAGACGAGGGCGAGAAAGAGGAGAAGGAATTCTCGGTAGACCCCGAGGAGGTACGCTCCGCCGGCAAAGAGGAAGAACAGGGGGTGGACGGAAATCCGGGGCACGGAGCCGTCATTCCCCCCTTCCCGGCTTCTCCGCGGGCGCGAGGACATCCAGGGGGTCTACGGCGACGTCGAAGCGGCGGATTTCCAGGTAGAGCGTGCGCGCCTTTACCACCCCGAGCGGACGGTCGGGGTACGCGAAGTCCCCTTCGCGGACGTAGACTTCCCCTAAAAAGCCATACCGACTCACCGTTCCGTCTCCGTGCTTTACTTCGACGAAAAACCCCCGCTCGAGCGTCTCCGTTACCTTGCGCACCCAGCCGACGCCGATGGGGAACACGGGACTGCGATAGCCCGTCTCAAAGACGACGCCGCTTCCGTTTTCCCGAAAGGCCTGAACCACCCTCCCCTCGAGGGGCATGTGGTAGCGGGATGACGCGGATGGACGTCCGCGAAAGCCGGGAAGCAGTTCCCAAAGAAAAGGCCTTCCCTCCCCCGAGATCCGAGGAGAGGCGGAAGCGGGGAAAGCCGCCGTCCCTGCTGCGCCTGCGAAGAAAACCCGGTACACCGCCCCTACGGCGAGGGCCAGGGCGAGAAGGGAGAGGATCTTCGTACCGCCTGCGAACCGCACGTCGGGCTCCGTCCCTTCCGCAAGTTTTGGTAGGACAGGTGTATGCGGAAGGGGGCGCAACTTAGACGAAGGAAAGGCGCTTTCGACGGATGTAGAAGCCGAGGATGAGCCCCACGGCAAAGAAGTTCGCCACGAGAGAACTTCCACCGTAACTGAGAAAGGGAAGGGTAATGCCCGTGATCGGCATGATCCCCACAGTCATACCGATGTTTTCGAAAACCTGAAAGACGAACATCCCAAGAAATCCCGCCGTGGTGTAGCGCGCGAAGGGCTTTTCCATTTCCAAGCTCATCTGTACCACGCGGTAGAAGAAGAGAAAGTACACGAGGAGAAGAAAGGCAGCGCCCACGAAGCCAAACGATTCTCCGTACACGGAAAAGACGAAGTCCGTGTGCGCCTCGGGGACCCAGTGGTTGTACGTAAGGTTGATCTCCGAAAGCCACCCTTTTCCCCATACCCCGCCCGATCCGATGGCAAGGAGGGAGTTTACGAGCTGAAACTGTTCGTCCGAGGCAGGGAAGGTAGGCTCTTGCAAGAAAGCGGTAATCCGCCGCCACTGGTACTCCTTAACGATCTTGAAAAAAACCTGCGGGGCGAAGAAGTAGAGCCCCGCGATACCGCCGATCGCAAGACCTCCGAGGAGGAAAACTTTGACGAGAAGCTTTCGCTCGAGCGCCACGAAGAGGATGGAGGTGAAAAGCACTGTGAGGACAATGGCGTCTCCGAGATCCGGCTCAATGGCGATGAGTATGAAAGGTACACCCCATAAGGCGAAGAGGGGAATAAGGTCTACAACGGACCGCGGGGGAGAGCCTTTCTCCTCGCGTTCGACAAACCAGCGGGCAAAGACGAGGCTGGCAAAGACTTTCATGAACTCCGACGGCTGAAACGCTATGCCACCGGGTAAAGTGAAGGACATAAGTACCCTAGACACTCCTTCCGACTTGGGGCCAGTAAAAAGGAGGAGCACGAGAAGAAAAAGGTCCACGACGTACAGGAAATAACTGACGCGGTACACAAAGGTGTCGTCGAGAAAGACCGTGGCGAAGAGGACGCCCAGGCCGAGGAGGAACCAAAGGAGCTGCTTCCACGCCTCTCCGCCCCCCGTGTGCGCCCCGAGAATGGAGGCGTAGCTCAGCGCGGCGAGGATGAGGAGGGAAAGGACGGTCGTGAGGTCGACGTGGGAAATGGTTCGCCAAAACGAGATCCCGGCGCGCTTTCGCTCGGCCATCCAAATCCCCCTTTCCGGCTGCGGAGTACGGCATTCCCCGGGAACCCATACACTACACGGCGGCGCGACCTGTTCGATTTGTCAGCGACGCGAAAAAAAGCGTCGAACCCGCGTAAATACGGATGGCGTCTCTTCGAGACGCATGAGCGGTACGGATTCGCCCAAAATACGTCGCGCGATATTTCGGTACGCCTGTGCGGCCGGAGAACGGCGCTCGAGGACCGTGGGAACGCCCTGGTTCGTGTCGCGGATGACCTGTTCGTCGTCGGGAACGATGCCCAAGAGGTCGACCCCAAGGATCTGCACGATCTCCTCCACGCCCACCTGCTCCATTTTTTGGGCAAGGTGCGGGCGAATGCGGTTGATCACGAGGCGGGGGCGAAAGATCCCCTTCTTTTCCAAAAGGCCGATCACCCGGTCGGCATCCCGGATCGCCGAAACCTCCGGCGTCGTGACGACGATGGCCTCCTGCGCGCCGGCAACGGCGGTGTGGAACCCATGTTCGATGCCCGCAGGAGAATCGATGAGGACGAAATCGAACGAGGCCCCCGCTTCCGTGACGATGCGGGCCATCGCCTCGGGGGATACGGCCGTCTTGTCCTTGGTCTGAGAAGCCGGGAGGAGGAAGAGTCGGTCTTCCATGCGCTTGTCGCGCACGTACGCCTGCTCGAGGCGAACCCGTCCCTCCGCGACGTCGACGAGGTCGTAGACGATGCGGTTTTCCAAGCCGAGGATGAGGTCGAGGTTGCGAAGGCCGATGTCCGCGTCGACGAGGAGGACGCGCCGTCCGAGCATCGCCAAGGCGGTCCCCAAATTCGCCGTCGTCGTCGACTTCCCTACGCCCCCTTTGCCCGACGTGATCACGATCGGATGCCCCATGATCTCCCCTCCCCTACCTACTCCTGCCGCGCGTAAACGCCATCAAACCTCCGGCAGTAACCCTTCGAGACCGCGGAACCGGAAGCGGCGAAACTCCCGGTAGGGAAACACCTCTACCCCGCCGTCCGTTTGTACGGCAAAGCTGGGTAGGTCACGAAGTTCCTCGGGAATGTCGGCCCCGGCGAGGTGACGGTCGCCGATCACGAGAAGCGCAGCCCGGAGGGAACTCGCGACGATGAAACCCGTCGACTCGCGAACGCGAGCCTCGCCGGCGAGGCGGCCCAAGACGTACACGGCTTCGCGCCCTTCCACCTTGGCCCCCCCGTGCACGTCGCCGACGACGAGGAGGTCTCCTGCCGCCGCAACGTGTTCGCCGCTGCGCACGGGACCGAAATACACCCGGGCGCAGGGCATTCCGAAGCCCGCGGATTCTTCTTCGGGAAATACGTCCGCCCGGATTTCGCGCACGCGGAAGTATCCGCCCTCCTCGAGGATGCGGGCGAGTTCCTCTTCGCGCTCCGAAGAAAACCGCCGCCGACCCAGGTGAAGAACGACCGGCACCGGCGGCCCGGAAGAAAAACTTTCCTGCGCTTCTCGGACCTTTCGTTGCAACTCGTCCCTAAGCTCGCCAAAGCTCGACTCCTCGCTCAGGAAAAAGGTAAGCCCGGCTTCCGTTCCCTTCACGAAGACGTGCGGGCGTGACATCGGTGCGGCCATGGATCTTGCCTCCACAGGGGTATGCATTCCACACGCCGGCCGGAAATTCCTCTCGAAGACACGTCTAACGGGCCGGGCTCGCCTCGAGGGAATCCGCACGCCGAAGTTCGAAGTAGGTTTCCACAATCTTTCGAGCGATGCCGCCCGCGTCGGCGGAACCGGATTTCCCCCCGGGGAAAACGACGGCAAAGGCGATCTCGGGATTTTCGTAAGGGGCAAACCCGACCATGAGGCCGTCCATAATGGAGGTGTTTCCGATTTTGTAGATCTCCGCCGTTCCCGTCTTGGCCGCTACGGATACCCCAAGTCCGGCGAACGTCCAGTACGCCGTGCCCCCAGGTTCGCTGGCGACCTTCCACATCCCCCGACGCACGTACTCGAGTTCCTCCTGCGTAAAGGGAACATGCCAGAGGACGCGGGGAGGGATCGTCTCCACCACGGCGCCGGGAGATTCCGGGGTCCCGTCGGAAACGCGGATTTCCCGCGCGACGTGCGGCCAGAGGACGTCTCCGCCGTTGGCGATCGCCGCCACGTACACCGCGAGCTGAAGCGGCGTGTATTGATCTCCCTGCCCGAACATCATCTGCGCCAGGGATCCGGCCCGCTGTTCGGGCGGGATGTCCTTGAGGGTGACGTCGGTTTCGCCTGGGAGGTCTACGCCCAGCCGGACACCGAGCCCCAGAGAAGCTGCGTAGCGGCGGACGAGGGCGATCTGGGCGTCGAGGTCTCCGCGGCGCATGAGGCGCTTTCCGACTTCGATCATGTAGCCGTTGATGGAGTACTTGAGGGCGTCTTGGCCGTCCACGTACGTGCGGGGCGCTCCCGACCAGTCGTGAAACGGTTGCGTGCCCACGTAATACGTCCCGGAGGCGAAAAACCTTTCGTTAGGGGCAAAGAGCTTTTCGTGTAGGGCCGTGAGCACGGTCACCATCTTAAACGTGGACCCTGGAAGGTACGTCCCGCTTACGGCGCGGTTGAGTTCGTTTTCCAGGTTTTCCAAGTAATTGGGATCGTACGTCCGGTAGTTGGCAAGGGCGAGGATTTCCCCCGTGCGCACGTCCAAAACTACCGCAGAGGCATCCTTCATCCGCTCCCGCGCCTTGGCCGGATACGACGGGTCCTTGGAAAGCTCGTCCACCCTCGCCCGGAGGAAGTCCTCTAGAGCCTTTTGTAGACGAGCATCGAGGGAGAGGACGAGGTTGTACCCACTGCGCGGGGGTCGGCGTTCTTCCTGCACGACGCCTTCGTACTTTCGGTTGATCTGTACCTGGACGAGCCCCTTTTGCCCGCGAAGGACGTCGTCGTACGTCTTCTCCACCCCGTTGCGCCCCACGCGTTCTGTCGGGGCGTACCCCTTTTGGAAGTAATGGGTGGCTTCCTCCGCAGGGATCCACCCCGTGTAGCCGAGGACGTGAGCGGCAAGCGAGCCGTTGGGGTACTCGCGTTTTGCCCCGGGAGCGACCTTTACCCCGGGGTAGTCGGGGGCGTTTTCCTCGACGGCAAAGGTCACGCGTTCGGATACGTCGTCGGCGATGACTCGGGGGGTGTACGGGGGGAGCCCCTCGGGCACGCTCACGACCTTCCAGTCGGCCTCCGAAAAAGGCGCCCCCTCGTCGAGGGCGCGACGGAGTTCTTCCTCGCGTCCGGGGTCCACGGCGCGGTAGGAGAGACCGACGTCCATCCGCCGCAGGATCTCCACGCGGTGGAGCTTGGGATCTTCGGGACGCAGGAGGGCTTCCAGGCGGGCGGCAAGGGCCAAGAGTTGCTCACGCGTTAACCCTAGGTCTACGAAGGTGAGGGTGTAGACGGCGCGGTTTTTCGCGAGCACGGCGCCGTTCCGGTCGTAAATCCACCCGCGGGCCGCCGGAATTTCGAGATTTTGGACGACGAGGGTTTCCGCGAGGCGGGCATAGTCTTCGCCATGCACGAGCTGGAGCTGCGTAAGCCGGAGGAGAAGAAGGGAAAAGAGGACGAAAACGCCGAGAAACAGGACGTTGATCCGACGCGCAAAGCGCTTAGGCTCCTCCACGGCCTTCCTGCCCCCCTTCCCCCGTACGGCGAAAATCCTCTAAGGTCTCGTGGAAGCGAGCGTAGAGGAGTACGGCGAAAAAGGCTTCCCAAAACGCCCTTGGCAGAAGCACACCCCAAAAGAGAGAGGACAGAGGTACTCCCAGTTCGCTAAAGAGGGAAGAAACAGAAGAAAAAAAAGCGCCTCGGATGAGAGAAAAGAGAAAGACGACGCCGCCCGCGGTGAAGGGGGAAGGTTGTACGACGTGCGACAAAGTCCCCGCGAGAAGGCCAGCAAACAGGCCGGTCGCAATTCCCGGACCTACCGCCCGACCGAACGCGGCGTCGTCGAGAATCCCGTACAGGGCTCCATAAAAGGCGCCGGCGCGTTCGCCCCCTACAAAGGCGACGACGACGGCCCACGTCCAGGCGAGGGAAGGGTACGTGGGCGGAGCGAGTCCCACGAGGGAAAAGACGTCGGGAAGGAAAGAGGTGTCGAGGAGTACGAAGACCACCGACCACACCGTCGTCCAAACGAAGGCGCGCGTCGAATCCCTCTCCTCGTTCACGGGCCCCCGCCCTCCCCCCTCAGATCCGTTCGGGCGACGACGAAGAGCATGTTTAAGTCGTACAAATCCTGTGCGGGCCTAAGCCACACGGTGAGCGTGAGCCCGTCTTCTGCCGCGCGAAACTCCTGCACCGTTCCGACGGGGATCTCCGGTGCGAGAACCCCGCCCAAGCCCGACGTCACGGCCGCCTGCCCTGCCTCGAGCTTTGCCCCGAGGGGAACCATGGAGACGCGGTAGGCGCGGTGGTCCGCGTCGTACCCGTCGAGAACCCCGTACACCGGGGGTTCGCTCTGGATCCGCACGGACACGCGCCGCCGCGGCTCCGGATCCGTGAGAAGGCGGACGTCGGCGGAGTGTGGGGCCAAGGATTCCACAACGCCTACGAGGCCGCGGGGGGTGCGTACGGCCATCCCCACGCCCACGCCGTCGAGGGAGCCTCGGTTGATCGTGACGATCCGGTACCATGCCTCGAAGTTTCGGCCGACGACCTCAGCCGGAATCAGGCGAACGTCGCGCGGCGACGGAAGGAGACCCAGGGCCTCTCGAAGCGCCGCATTTTCACGGCGCAACCGTTCGTTTTCCGCGGCAAGGTCGAGGCTGCGGTCGAGGGCCGCCCGCAGCGCCCGGTTTTCCTCGTACAGATGCCCCGCCTCCCGAAGGCGGTCTACGAGTTCCTCGAACTTACGCACGGGCCAGTGGACGATGCGCTGGCCGAGAGACACGGTGTCCTTCACGAAGGCGGACGGCGAGGAGAGAACGCCGCGGCCCTGCGGCGTAAGGGCAAAGGCGAGGAGCACGACGACGAGGACGAGGAGGGCCACGACGAAGAGCCGGCCGGCACGGGCCACCGAAAATCCCCCTTTTCCCTACGGCAGGGGAAACTGCCGGCGAACGGCGTTACCGCCTCGTTCCGTTGGCCTGGACGTACTTTTGGTAGAGGGAAAGGTGTTCGAGCGCGCGTCCCGTGCCAATGGCGACGGCAAGCAGGGGGTTTTCCGCCACGAAGACCGGGATCCCCGTCTCCTCTGCGAGCCGGCGGTCGAGGTTTCGAAGAAGCGAACCCCCCCCGGCGAGGACGATCCCGCGGTCCATGATGTCCGCCGCGAGCTCCGGCGGGCTCTTTTCCAAGGTGGACTTTACGGCATCGACGATGGCGCGCACGACGTCGTCCAGCGCCTCCGCGATCTCGCGCGCCGTAAGGGACACGGTCTTGGGCAGTCCGGTGACGAGGTCGCGTCCCCGGACTTCCATCTCCGGCCCTTCTCCGCTTTCCGGAGAAAGGGCGCTCCCCAACTCGATTTTGAGCTCTTCCGCCGTCCGTTCCCCGATGAGGAGGTTGTACCGCCGCTTCACGTACTGGATGATCGCTTCGTCCATCTCGTCGCCGGCGACGCGTACGGACTGACCGATGACGATCCCACCAAGGGAAATGATCGCCACCTCTGTCGTCCCGCCGCCGATGTCCACGATCATGCTGCCCGTCGGTTCCCAAACCGGGAGGTCCACGCCGATGGCGGCGGCGAAGGGTTCCTCGATCGTCATCGCCTCCCGCGCCCCCGCCTGCCGTGCGGCGTCCTCCACGGCGCGACGCTCTACGGGCGTTACCCCTAGGGGAATGGAGATCATGATGTTCGGGCGACGGGAAAAGAGCCCCTTCTTTTGCGCTTTTTGGATGAACGTGCGGACCATGACCTCCGTGGTGTCGAAGTCGGCGATCACCCCGTCCTTAAGGGGACGCTTCACGACGATCGAGGCGGGCGTTCGCCCGACCATTCGCTTCGCGTCTTCGCCGACCGCCTCAACGGCGCCGGTCTTCGTGTTTACGGCGACGACGGAGGGCTCCTTGAGGACGATTCCCTTCCCCTTCACGTAGACGAGCGTGTTCGCCGTACCGAGGTCGATGCCCATGTCGCGCGTCATGGAGAACACCTCTTTGTTCGCTCCTTTCACCACCGGCCGCTTTCCCGAAGGCTCACGTAACCGTCGGCACCGACGACGATGTGGTCGACAACTTCGACGTCGAGAAGCTTTCCCGCCTCTACAAGGCGACGCGTGAGGAGGACGTCTTCGGCGCTCGGCGTAGGGTCCCCGCTCGGGTGGTTGTGGGCGAGGATCACCTTGCGTCCCCGCCGCCGAAGCACTTCCGTAAAGACCTCGCGCGGGGAGACGAGCGCTTCGTCCGCCGTCCCTACGGCGAGGTGCACGAGGTCGAGGACGTGGTGGCGGGTATCCAAGACGAGGAGTACGAAGTGCTCTACCGGACGGTGCCGCAACTCCTCCAAGAGGAGGGCGGCCGCCTCTGCGGCGGAAGTGACCACGGGACGCGCCTCGCGCATCTCCCGCCACAGACGACGCCCGAGCTCGAGCGCCGCTACGAGCTGGACGGCTTTGGCGCGCTTTACGCCGGGAATGCGCACGAGTCCAGCAACTCCCAAGTCCAAGAGCTTTCGCAAGGATCCGGCCTGGGCGAGGATCTCCTGGGCGAGTTGGAGGGCCGAGCGCCCGCGCATCCCGCTTCCGAGAAGGATGGCGACGAGCTCCGCGGTGCTCACCCTTTCCGGCCCAACCTCGAGAAGGCGTTCGCGCGGACGTTCTTCCGGCGGGAGGTCTTTGAGGCGCATCGACCTTCTCCCTCTCCTCTCCCCTTCCCCGTCGCCGGTGTGCGTAGAGTCACGCCCATTTTCCGGTAAGCGAAGGGCCCGCTCCTTTGGTCATGGTTCTTTGCGGAAGAGGCCGAGTTCTTCGGGGGGAACAGGGGCGTGCGGCGGGCCCCACGGCAAGGGGTGAATTCCCAGCGCGCGAAGGATCAGGGCAACCCGGCTCAGGGGAAGTCCCACGACGTTGGCAAAGTCCCCCTCGACTCCTTCGACAAAGATTCCCCCCTGTCCCTGCGCGGCGTAGGCCCCCGCCTTTCCAAAGGGTTCCCCCGTGGCCAGGTACGCAGAAATTTCCTCCTCCGCAAGGGGGCGAAAGCGAACGACGGTGCGCTCGTACCCGACGTTTCGTCCGTGAGGGGAAAACACGGCGTAGCCCGTGTACACGAGGTGGGCACGCCCGGAGAGAGCCCGGAGCATGGTCCGCGCCTCTTCTTCGTCCGCCGGCTTTCCGAAGATGCGCCCCTCGAGCTCGACGAGCGTGTCGAAGGCGAGGACGATCGCGTCGGGACGTTCCTCCCTAAGGCGGGTGTACACCTCCTCGCCCTTGGCCGCGGCCAAGGACATGCTCGCCTCTGCACCGTCGGCACCCCGGGGGAGCACCTCTTCGACGCCGCTCGGCACGACGGCGAAGGGAAGGCCGAAAAGGGAAAACAGAGCCGAACGTCGGGGAGATGCGCTCGCAAGCACGATGGGGGGAAGCGAAGGATGGGAGTGCATCGTCCGTGCGCTCCACCGCCGAATCTCTAGGGCGAAAAACGTCGCATGTGCCCGAATTTGCGAGCCCGAGATTCACGTCGTGCTCGACTCCCGTCGTCCCGCAGCGTTGTGCGGGATCTCGTTTTATTATACCGGACTTCTTCCTTAGGCAAAAGCGCGCCGGGAAGAGGAAGGGCGGCAAAAGGCGGAAGATTTTCCGGAGTTTGGGCAGGAATTCCGAGGCAAAACACCGCTCGACGAAAAAGCGGAGGTCCTACGGGACCTCCGCCGGAAAAACCGGGATACTTCCGAAAAAACCGAGGACCACGGCGGGCTTTACGGGTTCTTGAAAGCGAGTGCGGAGAGGAATTCCCGGTAGGCGAGGAAGGCGCGGACGAGTTCCCCCTGAGAAGCCTGGAGTTGGTCTTTGTCCGGCTTCTCCACGTACTTCACCATGCCGGAAACCGCCGCCTCGAGGTGGGTTCGCATGTTTGCCACCGCGGACGCAGAAGTTCCGTCGAGGCGTTTCTCGAGGGCTTCCCCCCGTGCGCGAAAACGCCCGGCGGTCTCCCGAAATTCCCGCCATGCCTCTTCGTCGATCGCGACCGGGCCCTTCACACCCGCCGCCGTCCACATGGCCGTCTTTTCCGCCAAAACCGTAAAGGCGGAAAGGAACTCGCCGAGCGCCTGCGACGTCTCCGCATCGCTCGTGGAGAGGTTTACGTCTCGTTCGGGGACGGTGTAGGCCTTTACGTACACCTCGACTCCCAGCTCGTCGTACGCCTGGGCGAGGAGCCGGGCATCGGCCTCGCGCACCGCCAATCCCGCAAATAGGCGGTGCACGTCTTCCGCCGCCGCGACGGGAGTTACTCCCTTGGACTTAAGCTCGGAGGCCGCCGCCTCCGCCTTCGCCGCATCTTGGTAAGCTCCCACCTGAAGGAGGTAAAAGCGTTGAGGGGCGAGGTGGACGGACCCGGGAGCGGCGGAAAGGCCCGCCCGCGGGCTCGCCGCATCTTCGGGGAGTCGGTGCTGATCCGAATGTGCCATGAGCCAGAGGACGACGTACCCGAGAAACAGACCGAGTACTACCGCCGCGAGGATCGTCCAAATCCAGGCGAGTACTTCGCTCCGCCGCCGGCGGAATGCCGAGGGCGCAAGGACGTATGCCCGCGGGGATTCGAGGGGAATCTCCCGCCTTCCCCGTCCGGAAAACCCGAGAGGTTCTCTCGGGAAAAGTCCCTCTTCCGAAGGAAAACGCCCTCGGGCGTTCTCCGCCCCTTCCTCGGACAACCCGACGAACCAGGTTTCCTCGGACACCGTGTCGCCCGAAGGTACGGTGACGAGCACGCCGCTCCCAGTGGGAAGACCCCTTCCCCTCTCCTCCGGCCGCACCGGATCCTTGCGCCCTTTTTCGTCTCCCGTCGAAGGACGCGCTTCGAGATCCGCTCCCCCCTCTCGGGATACGGAAGGTGGGAGTCCGGTGCGGGAACGTTCCTTCCCGTACAACCGACGGAAGACGGAAGTGGCTTCCGCCGCGCCGACGCCTTGGCGTATCCACGGACGTGGGGGATCAGACGTACCCGGGGGTTCGCCTCCCCGGCGCAAACGCCCCGTCTCCACGACCACCTGCGGTCTCGAAGGACGAGCACCCTTCTCGCGAAACCCGCCGGTCGATTCGTCGGTCATGCTACCGCCTCCCACCGAACGCCTCGATCCAGGTATATGCGCCGGTGGACAAACCGATGCCGACGGGCGGAAAGGTCCGTGGCTTTACGAAGGCGCTTACGGGAGGTAGAGAGCGGCCACCTCGGGGTCTAGGAGTCCGGCGCGGAGCTTTTCCTCGATGTCCTGACGCAAGGACTGCATGCCCAGTGCCCGACCCGTTTCCAAAAGCGTGGGAATTTGGTGCGTGTTCCCCTGGCGGATGAGATTTCTCACCGCAGGGGTGTTCACGAGGAGCTCCGCCACGAGCACGAGTCCGCGACCGCCGGCTTTGGGCAAAAGGCGCTGGGACAACACGCTGCGCAGCGTCGCAGCAAGTTCGACGCGAATTTGCCGCTGTTGTTCCGGAGGAAAGACGTCCACGATGCGGTCGACCGTTTGGGCCGCGTCGTTCGTGTGCAAGGTGGCGAGCACGAGATGCCCCGTCTCCGCGGCGGTGAGCGCGGTGCGAATCGTCTCGAGGTCGCGCATCTCCCCAACGAGGATTACGTCGGGATCTTGGCGCAAGGCGGCGCGCAGCGCCTTGGAGAAGTCCGTGAAGTCCAAGCCGTACTCGCGTTGGTGAATCACGGAACGCTTTTCGACAAACACGTACTCCACCGGATCTTCGAGCGTGACGATGTGCCGCCGTTCCGTCCGGTTGATGCGTTCCACGAGGGCGGCGAGGGTCGTCGACTTCCCGCTCCCCGTAGGACCCGTCACGAGGACGAGTCCGTCTCGGTAGGACAACCATTCCTCCACGCGGGCGGGCAAGCCGAGGCTCTCGAGTTCGGGAATTTCTTCTTGGAGGCGACGCGCCGCAAGGGACGTCCGCCCCAGAGAGCGGTAAAAGTGAAGCCGAAAGCGGCCTCCCCCGGGGACGACAAAGGAAGCGTCCACCTCCTCCCCCCGCAACCACCCTTCGCGCTTGCGCTCTCCGGCAACTTCCTCGAGGAAACCTTCTAAGTCTTCTGCCGAAACCGCCGACGTGAGGCGTTCGAGGCGCCCGTGCACGCGCAAGATTGCCGGCTCGCCAGCGGTGACGTGGAGGTCCGTCGCCCCCCGCTCTACGGCCTCGGCAAAGAGGTCGAGGAAGCTCCGCATCCTCCGCCCCCCTCTTTCCTTCCCCTTCATGCATCGTCGGATTCGGCGGATACGTGAAGGGAGTAGCGACCCACGCGATTGCGGCCGCGGAACTTGGCGCCGAAGTACATCGCGCGGTCGGCGTTGCGCACGAGGTCTTCGAGTTCCTCGGCACTCTCCGGATACGCCGCGACGCCGATGCTCACCGTGCGGTGCAGGGTGACGAGGTCGCCGCCCCCCAAAAAGTTGGGAAAGCTCACGGGAGTGGCCGCTACTTCAGCGCGAAGTTCCTCGGCGACGAGCGCGGCCTCGGCCTCGGTGTATCCGGGAAATACGAGGACGAATTCCTCGCCGCCGTACCTGTACGCGTAGCCGCCGCGCCGTTCGGCGAACTCTTTGAGGACCTGAGCGATCTTGCGCAGGACGATGTCGCCGGCGAGGTGCCCAAACGTGTCGTTCACCGGCTTGAAGCGGTCGATGTCCACCATGAGGAGGGCGATGGGCATCCCCCGCTCTCCTAGGGCGCGAAAGACGGTGAAGTCGCGGTCGAGCGCGCGGTAGTTGGGAAGTCCCGTCAGGGGGTCTTCGTTTTGTCGCTTCACGACGTCGTAATAGGCGAAGGCGAGGGAAAAGGCGTTGCCCAGGTCTTGTCCAAAAAGAGTAAGGAAGAGTTCCGTCCCCGCCGTAGAAAACGCCCGCGCACCGTAGAGAAAGACGTACCCGTATACGCCCCCACCCGCCTCGCCCGAACCTTCCGAAGGGGAGCCCCCTTTCCCGGGGCTGCTTCGCCCCGACCCGGTAAAGGGGAGAAAGAGGGCTTCCTCCCCTTCCAACGTGGTAATCGGTCGTACCTCTTCTCCCTTTTCCCAGGGGGAGGGAAGGGCGGCAAGGGGTTCGGAGCGTAAGGAGAACTCGTGCGTTCCGTCCTCACGAACTTCGAGGTACGCCTGCTGGCGCGTACCGGTGGAATACACGCGGACCACGAGGCGCCTACGCGGAAAAAAGCGTGCGGCCACACGTGCGGCCTCTTCCGCTACCCGGGAGAGTTCGAGCTCGCGGCGCAAACCGCGCGAGGCCAAGAGGTAAAGGCGATAGGACTCCTTTTCTTGCCAAACCGCAAGGAGACGGCGGGCGCCCGCGGCGAGGAGGAGGTACGTCCCCCAACCCACAAACAGCAAGGCGGTGAACCACCAAACGTCTTCGCCTGTGGGGAAGGTGAAAAGCGCGAACACGCTCCACCCGTAGGCGAAGAGGAGAACGACGACCACCCAAGGACGGACGGAAGGCGGGGCCGTGCGGCCCCGCCAAAAGGAAGCGTGTGCGGCCACGTACCGGTGTCCGATTCCGCAACACGCGAACATACCCGCCACGCGAAAGAAGAGGAGGACGGCGGTAACGGCGAGGCTCTCTCCGAGCGAGGAAACCGCCGGCCCCGGAGAAAAAAACGTAGGAGTCGACCCGGGAGCGTAAGCGAACTTCACGAACCAAAGGCCGGTCGCCGCAAACACGGACATCGCGGCGAAGAGCGCGGGAAGGGTGAAGGCCTTGCGCGCACCGTGGGGACGAATCCCGAGAATCGCTCCTGCAGCCACGAGCTGTCCGAAGAAGAACTCGGCAAAAGGGCCGTAGACGTAGAGGAGGAAGAGGGCCGGAGCGGCATCCCAAAAGAAGTACACCCGCCGGTCTACGAACGAAAGCCAGCCGAGAAGGGGCGCGGCAACCCAGAGGAGGACGGGAACGATCGCCGTCGTCCTCCATACTCCTCCAAAGGCTCCCCCGCCTTCTCCGCCTACGTAAAAGGCCAAGCCGAGAAACGCTATACCGGCGGCGTAAAGAAATGCGGCTACGCGTCCTTCGCCCTTACCCACAGCGTCGGGTCCCACTCCATCCTCGACGTCTCTTCTCGGGCACTGCGCAAATCCGTGAAACGGAAGGGCCTCTCCTCGGCGGTCCTTTCCCCAAAGGAAAGGCCCCCGCGCGTTTCCCCCGTACCCGTTCCCCCGAAGGCTTTCACCGCTAGTGTAGCTTAGGCCGTCGGGCCTAGCAAGAGGAGGAACCTCCTAGGCATCCCGGGGTGCGTGCGCCTCCTTCCCCCGCTCCACCCACCTTTCGCCGAGTCGCCGCACGTCGCCGGCGCCGAGCGTAAGAAGGAGGTCGCCGGGACGCAGCGTGGCTTCGAGCCAGGCGAGGGCGACGTCGAGCGACGGGAGGTAAGCTGCGGGAACGCCGCTCTCGCGGGCGATTCCTTCGACAAATTCCCACCCTTCGATCGCGAATTCCTTGCGGTCGTTCTTAGGCGAGTACACGGGGAGGACGAGGACGAGGTCGGCGTCGCGAAAGGCGGGCAAAAACTCGCGAAAGAGGTAGTAGGCGCGCGCCCGGCGGTGCGGCTGAAATACGGCCACCACGCGCCGTCCGGTCTCGCGCGCCGTCGCCAACGTCGCGGCGATCTCCGTCGGATGGACGGCGTAATCGTCCACGGCGAGTACGCCGCGGGCTTCCCCGAGGACTTCGAAGCGCCGGTGTACCCCGGGGTAGCGCGCGAGGTGCCGGGCGATCTCCTCGGCGGGAATCCCCAGGCGGCGGAGGACGGCGTACGCAGCGAGCGCATTGTACACGTGGTGGCGGCCGTAGATTCCCAGACTCACCTCGACCGCGGGGGCTCCTCCCTCCCGGACGCGAAAGCGATACTTCCCTTTCCGGGAAACGAAACCCTCCCCGCGGATCTCGGCGTCTTCGGCGGCGATCGCGTAGCGCACCACTTCCGGAAAGCGTTCGGGGCAGCGCGTCTTGGCCTTCGCGAGAATCTCCCGAACGGAAGGGTCGTCCCAACCCGCGACCAGGGTGCCGTCGGGACGGACGCGGCACACGAACTCTTCGAATGCTTCCCGGAGGGAGGCAAAAGAACCCCCGTAGTTTTCGAGGTGGTCGCTTTCCAGGTTCGTAAGCACGGCCACCGAGGGGGCGTACTTAAGGAAGGTGCGGTCGCTTTCGTCCGCTTCGGCGACGACCAGGTCTCCCTTCCCCGCGCGGGCGTTCCCCGCCTCGCCGATGATCTCCCCCCCGATCAGGTACGTCGGGTCGGCCCCCGCCTCCCGAAGGACAAAGGCGATCATCGCCGTGGTCGTCGTCTTGCCGTGAGAACCGGCGACGGCGACGCCGCGCGCCTCGTTGAGAAGGAGGGCGAGGAGGTCGGAGCGGTGGAAGAGAGGTAATCCGCGCCGCGCCGCTTCGACGAATTCGACGTTGTCTTCAGGGACGTCGGACGTGTAGACGACCGCCTCCGCCCCGTCCACGTGTTCGGGGCTGTGGCCGACGTAGACCGTGGCCCCCTCCTCCCGAAGAACGCGGAGAATCGGACGGTCCGCCACGTCCGAGCCGCTCACCCGCACGCCGCGGGCGAGGAATACGCGGGCCAGGGCGCTCATCCCCGTGCCCCCGATGCCGATGAAGTGAAGGTGGCGAACGTTCATCGTACGGTCAGTCCCTCCCAGGGGGCATTCCCGAGGTTTGCGGGGCGCGTT
The DNA here is from genome assembly GCF_003633725.1 of Brockia lithotrophica. Taxonomy (NCBI): domain Bacteria; kingdom Bacillati; phylum Bacillota; class Bacilli; order Thermicanales; family Thermicanaceae; genus Brockia; species Brockia lithotrophica. Next base: position 829,950 of record NZ_RBIJ01000001.1, read on the forward strand.
CTTCGGCCCTCAGGACGCCGCGTACAAACGCCCGAAGTTCCCCCACGAGGTAGAGCGAACCGCAGACGACGAGGGGTACCCCCGCCTGCCGCGCGAGCGCGAGGGCTTCGAGAAACGCCCGCTTGGGATCTTCGGTTATCCATACGTCCAAGTGCGGGGCGATCATGCGCACGTGGTCGGCGAGGACGTCGGGGGACATTGCCCGCGATCCCGTGTAGCGCGTGACGAACGCCGCGCGGGCAAGAGGGAGCAAAGGTCGGAGGATTTCCGAAACGTCCTTGTCTGCCGAGACGGCGAGGAGAAAGACCACGCGCGGCCCACCGGGAGCCCCTGGCGCCACCACGCGCGCAAGCGCGTCGGCCAGGGCACGGGCCCCTTCGGGGTTGTGGGCGCCGTCGAGCCATACGTCCGGCGGAAAGAACTCGAGCCGACCCTTGTGGCGCACCGCGGCGAGTCCGAGGCGCACCGCCTCGTCGGGCAGGGAAATCCCCGCAGCGCGGGCGAGGATCTCTCCGGCGAGTACGGCCACGGCGGCATTTTGCGCCTGATGCGCTCCCGCGAGCCCAGGTACGAGGTCCGGGCGGGTGCTCCACGGTCCGCGGTAGGTGAAGCGCACGGCGCCGGGAAACGCGCCGCAGGGGACGACGTCTTCCGCCGCATAGTCCCGTCCCCAGAGGAACGCCGGCGCCCCGCGCGCCTCCGCCTCGGCGAGGACGACCTCCTCCGCTTCGGGGGGGAGGGGGCCCACGACGACGGGCACGCCGGGTTTGAGGATCCCCGCCTTTTCTCGGGCGATGTCCCGAAGCGTCGGCCCGAGAATGCGTACGTGGTCGTACCCGACGGTCGTGATTGCCGCCACCTTGGGGAAGAGGGCGTTCGTGGCGTCGAGGCGGCCGCCCAGCCCGACCTCTACGGCGGCGACGTCCACGCCCTCGCGGGAAAACGCGTACCACGCGAGGGCGGTCATGACCTCGAACTCCGTGGGGACGAGCCCGCGGGCAGAGAGCCGCGGCAGCACTGCCTCTACCTCGCGGCGGAAGGCCGCGAGCGTCTCCGTGCGCACGGGAGCGCCGTCGACCTCCACCCGTTCCCAGTAGTCTTCGAGGTGCGGCGACGTGTAAATGCCGACGCGGCGTCCCGCGGCGGAAAAGATCGCCGCCACCGTGCGCGTCACGGACCCCTTGCCGTTCGTCCCCGCCACGTGCACCGCCGGTACGGCGTCTCGGGGAAGGTCGAGGGCGGAGAGGAGGGCTTCGATCCGTTCGAGACCGAGGGCGCTCCCCTCGGGGGCGAAGGATTTCACCCACGCGAGGTGCTTGGCACGTTCTTCTGCCTCCTCACCGGTTGCGCGCCGCACGTCCTCCACGAAAGGGCCCCCTTTTCGCCCAGGATTTAGGATTTCTTTCGCCGCTCGCTCGCCGCACGGGTGAGTTCCTCGAGGCGCGAACGCACGCGTTCCCGGAGCTCGCGGTACTCCGCCTCCTTGGCACGTTCCTTGGACACGACCTCTTCCGGCGCGCGGGCGGTGAAGTCTGGGTTGAGGAGCTTTCGCCGCACGCGCTCGAGTTCGCCGTCCAGGCGGTCGAGTTCGCGGCGAAGTCGAGCGATTTCCGAGTCGAGGTCCACGAGGTCCTCCAAGGGGACGTACCCCTCCCCGCCGGAAAACACGAGGGTGAGCGAGGTAGGCGGGCGCTTCACGTCGCGCCCCACCCGAACGAGTTCTGCTCGGGCGAGGCGTTCGAAAGCCCCGGCAAAGGTGCGGAAGACAACCGACGCCTCTTCGGCGTCCACGCGCACGTGCAGGGGGATCTTGGTCTGCGGCGGCACCCCTACCTCGGCGCGGAGGTTGCGGACGAGGCGGACGATCTCCTGGAAGCGCCCGAGGAGCGAGACGTCCGCATCGGCGCGGAAGGCCTCCAGCGTAACCCCCGCCGTGGTCGGCCAAGGGGCGAGGACGAGGCTCGTGACACGGGAAGGGTGCGGAAGGACGGGCGCAACCCGGGACGTATGGGGAAGCTTTTGCCAGAGTTCCTCCGTGAGGAAGGGCATGAACGGGTGGAGGAGGCGGAACGCGTGGTCGAGGACGAAAGCGAGGATCGCCCGCACGCGCCTCCGCGCCTCCGGCGGGCCATCGTATATCGGTCCCTTGGCGAGTTCCACGTACCAATCGCAAAACTCGTCCCAAAGAAAGTCATAGAGGGCGCGACCCGCCTCGCCGACCTCGTACCGTTCGAGGAGCTCCGTGACGCGTTCGGCGGTCTCCGCAAGGCGGTGGAGGATCCAGCGGTCCTCCGGCGCAAAGGTCGTCCGGGCGGCGGCAAACTCAAGAATCCCTTCGGGAGAGGCGAGGTCGAAGGGAAGGTCTTCGTTGCCCAGGTTCATGAGGACGAAGCGCGTGGCGTTCCAGATCTTGTTGGCAAAGTTTCGTGCCGCCTCTGCGCGATCCCAGCGGAAACGCATGTCCTGCCCGGGAGCGACGCCCGTGGAAAGCATGAAGCGGAGGGCGTCGGCGCCGTACGTGTCGACCACCTCGAGCGGGTCCACCACGTTCCCCACGGACTTGGACATCTTACGCCCTTCCTCGTCGCGAATGAGCCCGTGGAGATAGACGTCGCGGAACGGAACCTTTCCGGTAAAGGGAAGCGCCATGAAGACCATGCGCGCCACCCAGAAAAAGAGGATGTCGTGGCCTGTAACCAGAAGGTCGGCAGGGTAGAAGCGCTGGAGGTCTTCCGTTTCCTCCGGCCACCCGAGCGTCACGAAAGGCCAGAGGGCGGAGCTAAACCACGTGTCCAACACGTCTTCTTCCTGACGCACGCGCGGGCTTCCGCACACCGGACACGTGTGGACGTCTTCGCGGGACACGGTCGTCGCCCCGCAGTCCTCGCAGTACCACGCCGGAATCCGGTGCCCCCACCAGAGTTGGCGGGAAATCACCCAGTCCCGCACGTTTTCCAGCCAGTGGACGTAGATCTTCTCGAAGCGCTCCGGGACGAACCGCGGCCCCCGCCCCTCGCGAAGGGCGGCAAGGGCGCGTTCGGCCAGGGGCTTCATGCGGACAAACCACTGCGTGGACAGGTAGGGTTCGACCACGGCGTCCGTGCGCTGCGAGTGCCCAACGGCGTGGACGTGACGTTCGACCTTTTCCAAGTAGCCCTCGCGGGCGAGGTCTTCGGCGATCTTTTCCCGACAGGCAAAGCGGTCAAGACCGCGGTACGGGCCAGCGTTTTCGTTCATCCGACCGTAGGAATCGATGACCACGACGGCCTCGAGGCCGTGGCGGCGGCCGATCTCGAAGTCCAACGGGTCGTGTGCCGGGGTGATCTTCACCGCACCCGTCCCGAACTCGGGGTCGACCGCGTCATCGGCAAGGATCGGGAGGCGTCGCCCGACGAGGGGGAGGATCGCCTCCTTGCCCACGAGCTTGCGGTAGCGTTCGTCCTCGGGGTGAACGGCTATCGCCACGTCGCCGAGCATCGTCTCCGGCCGCGTGGTAGCCACGACGATGTGTCCGGACCCGTCGGCGAGGGGGTAGCGCACGTAGTAGAGCTTGCCTTCGACTTCCTTGTAGATGACCTCCAAGTCGGAGAGGACGGTCTGGGCTACGGGATCCCAGTGGACGATGTACGGTGCTCGGTAGATGAGCCCTTCTTCGTAGAGGCGGACGAACACCTCGCGGATCGCCCGCACGTACCCCTCGTCGAGGGTAAACCGTTCGCGCGTGAAGTCTACGGAGAGGCCGAGCTTGCGCCATTGGCTGCGAATCCGCTCCGCGTATTCCTCCTTCCACGACCAGACACGCTCGAGAAACTTCTCGCGCCCAAGGTCGTGGCGCGTGAGCCCCTCCTGGGCGAGGCGACGCTCCACGACGACCTGCGTGGCGATGCCGGCGTGGTCCATTCCCGGAAGCCAAAGCGCATCGTACCCCAGCATCCGATGGTAGCGGACGTAGATGTCCTGGAGCGTGCTGTTTAGGGCGTGGCCGAGGTGCAGCGATCCCGTCACGTTGGGTGGCGGGATCACGACGGAAAACGTCTTGCGCTCCTCGCCGCCCACGGGGGTGAAGAGTCCGTGGCGGTGCCAAAACTCCGCCCACTTGGGCTCGATCTCCCGAGGGTTGTAGGTCTTGGGAAGCGCCGATGCAGGCGCGTCTTGCGGGTGAGAAGAACCCGCGTTTCCCCCTTCTTCGGAGATTTGACTCTCCGGTTCCTTCGCCATCGAACCGTCCCTCCTCGGTCTGACGTTTGCGCCCCACGGCGCACCGTGCTTCCCGCTGGGCACGTCCGCATACGCCCGGGCACGGCGTGGGGCGCGGGGAACGCGCAAAAAGGGGGCCCGTCCCTGAAAGGACGAAGACCCCCGTCTTCGCGGTACCACCTTTCTTCGCCCGCGCTCTGCAGGTTCGTGCGCTTCGGTCCAGACGGAAATCGCGACCGGCGCACGTCCTATCGCGCAAACGCGGGCGCTCTCCTCGGCCGATAACGGGGCCAACCGGCATTCCCTTACCACCCGAAGCGGGTTCGGGAAACCTCGGGCGTTCTCCGAACCGCTTCCCGGGCTTCGCGGTGCCGCTCCGGGGCCACCTTCGCCGGGCCGACCCGGGGGTCCTTTCAGCCGCGGGAACCCCTCTCTGTGCGGGCCCTTTTCCCGGGTACTCCTCCCCATCCTCGCGTTCGAGAACGAAGTTTTTCGCCTTTCATCTTACGCATTTTCCGCCCGCCAGTCAAAGGAGCTGGCCGGCTCCCGCGTGGCTCTCCTGTCCCCCACTCCCAATGCAGAGAAGCGGCGTTTCTTTGTTTGCATCTCGAACCTCTCGGGCGGCTTTCGCCAGCTCCCCGCACTCCGTTCGGAAGATGCGAACGCCGAAGCTCCGTGGCACCGGTAGGATGGAAACGCAAAAACCCCACAGGAGGTGTGCCCGATGTCCCAAGCCGTGTCGGGGGTCACGAAGGACGACCGCGCCCCCGTCCCTCGATCCTTTCGGGCGCGCCTCAAGAACGCCCGAGGATTCCTCCAAGGACTCGTCCTCGCCCTCCTCCTCGCCTACCTGTCCCTCCTCCTCGCCAACCTCCCGGGATTTAAGGTCCTAGGCCCCATGGTCCTCGCCATTCTCGTGGGCATGGCGTGGCGGGAGCTCATGGACGTACCCGCAGGCGCCTTTTCCGGAATCCGGTTTGCCGCCCAGCGCCTCCTCCGCGTCGGGATCGTCCTCCTCGGGATGCGCCTTACCCTCGGGGACATCCTCGGGCTCGGGGTTCTCCCCCTCCTTCTCGCGCTGACGTCCATCGCCTTCGCCTTCGGAACGACCCTCGCCCTCGCCCGACGCTTCACCCTCGAGCGGCGGCTCGGAGTCCTCACGGCGAGCGGCGTGTCGGTGTGCGGCGCCGCCGCCGTCCTCGCCGTTGCCCCTCAGCTCAGGGCAAACGAAAGCGAAACGGCCGCAGCCGTGGCGAGCGTGGCCTTCCTCGGTACGATCTTCACCGTGTTCGACCTCCTCGTGCTCCCCGCGATTCCCTGGACAGATCTCGGACGAGGAACCTTCCTCGGCGCCACGTTGCACGAAGTGGCCCACGTCGTCGCCGCGGCCTACCCCTTCGGTCCTACGGTGACGAACGACGCGCTCCTCGTCAAGTTGACCCGCGTCGCGCTCCTCGTACCCATCGCCCTGGGCATCGGACTTTTCTGGCGCGAAAAAACGACCCCGCCGGGTTCTCCCGGCAAGACGCGCGCGCGGCCGCCCTTCCCTTGGTTCGTCTTGGGGTTTCTCGCCGTCGCCCTTCTCGGGAGCTTCGTTCCCGTACCGCCCTCCCTTCGCCAGGGGACGATCGACCTCGCCTCCTTCCTCCTCACCACCGCCATGACGGCCATTGGCCTGAGCGCGGACTTCGTCACGCTTCGCCGCCTAGGGTATCGGGCCTTTGCCGTCGGAGCCCTCGCGAGCGTGTTCCTCGTCCTCGTAGATGGCCTCCTCGTCTCGCTCCTCCTCCGCTGAGGCTCGCACCGCACGGGCAAAGGCGGAGAGGAGGAGGTTTCCCTCCCCGAGCCGCGTGACGAGGTGAAAGCGCCGGACGAAGCGGGGCGCCAAAGGCCCCGTAAGCGGCCTACACGCCGCGACGCGCACCGTGGAGGAAGCGAGGACCCGCTCGGGGAGGAGGGCAACGCCGAGACCCGCCGCGACCCCTTCGAGGATGGCGTGCATACTCCCCAAAGTGAGCGTTTGAACGGGAAGGATGCCCAGCGCCTGCCACAGGCCTTCCGTGAGCGCCCGCGTTCCCGAACCCGGTTCGCGCACGAGCCAACGCGCCCGAGCGAGAACTCCACAGGCGTCGTCCTCCTTCCAAGTCCTGCAGGCGGCGTTCCGCCTTCGGAGGCGCAAACCGCCCGCTTCGGAAAAACACCGGCATGCCGCGCAAATCTCGCGACCACCTACGGGTGCGGCAAAGGTGAGGACGTCGAGGAGCACGGGAACCTTGCGCAAGGTCGGTCGAGGCGGCACGTCGCCTTCGACGAGAGCGCCAACCGCTTCGCGCCGTTCGAGGGCGAGGATGGCCTCTTCCGTATTTCCGAGGAGAAGGCGTACGTCTATCCCGGGATGACGGGTGAGAAAACCCGGGAGAATTCGGGGCAAGAGGTATTCGCCGACCGTCCGGCTCGCCGCGAGAGAAAGCACCCCGGAAAGGTCGTCGCGAGCTTCGGAAGAAAGTTCGCCTAAAGCGGCATCCCAGCGCTCGAGGATGTCCCGGACGTGGGTCGCCCACGCTTCACCCGCTTTCGTGAGCGCTACGCCGCGGGTGCCGCGGACGAAGAGGCGTACGCCCAAGGCGCCCTCGAGCTGACGTACGGCTTCGCTCACCGTAGACGGAGCGAGATAGAGGGCTTGCGCCGCCCGGCTCATGCTCCCCGTGGCGGCAACCTCGAGAAAGACGCGCAACGTACGGAAGTCCACCTCGTCGAGGAGCATCGTCCCCCGGCCTCCCTGCTCCTTTTGCGTCGCAAACGCCTCGGAATTTCGGGGAGTCGTCCGAGGACAGAGGAAACCGACCTCGTAGATTCGATCGTAGCGCAAGGAGGGAAAGCTATGCACGACCCGAAGGACCGTCCTCTCTCTCGCCGCCCAGAAGGTCCTTCCGGATCCGACGAAGAGGCTCTCTTGAGCTCGGCGACCCCCCCTCGTACCCTTCTCGTAGCCCTAGACGGCTCACCCCCCTCCCTCGCCGCCGCCGGCTACGCCCTCGCCCTGGGCGTCGTCCTCGGCTCCCGCCTTCACGCCGTGTACGTCGATCCGGACGGCGAAGGAGACCCCGAACCCCTTCCCGAAGATGAGGGGCGCCTACACGAAATCCCCCTGGAAGGGCACGCCGTCCAGGGGATTCGCGGGCTGTACCTCCTCGCCCGCGCAGCCGCGCAAAAAGGCACCCAGGTTCGGCTCTGGGTGGCGCGCGGAAACATCGTGGACGGAATCCTGCGTACGGCGACACACGTCGATGCCAACGCCATCTTTATGGGAAACACGGGACGTTCGGGATTGGGTAGGCTCCTCCTCGGCAGCGTCGCCGAGGAAGTCCTCCGCCGCTCCCACCTTCCCGTCACCGTCGTCCGGGGGACGTCCGGGATTTCGTGACCCCTTGAAGGCCTTCCCCGTTCTCGGGCTACGGTCTCTCCGTCCGTCAGACGAGGTGGCAAGCGACGAAGTGGCCGGGGGTGACTTCCCGGAAGGCCGGAGGTTCCTCCGCACAGCGCTTTTCCGCAAACGGACAGCGGGTATGGAAGGGGCAGCCACCCGGAGGATCGGCGGGATTCGGGATGTCCCCCTTGAGGAGGATGCGTTCGCGCGTACGCCGAGCCCGCGGATCCGGGACGGGGACGGCAGAAAGAAGCGCCTTCGTATACGGGTGGAGCGGACGGGCAAAGAGCTCCTCGCGCGGGGCGAACTCCACGATCTTCCCGAGATACATCACCGCCACGTCGTCGCTCATGAACTCCACGACACTCAAATCGTGGGAAATGAAGAGGTACGTGAGCCCCAACGTCTCCTTGAGGTCCATGAGGAGGTTCAAAATCTGCGCCTGTACGGAGACGTCGAGGGCGGAAACGGGCTCGTCGAGCACGATGAACTCGGGCCGAAGCGCCAGCGCGCGGGCGATCCCGATGCGCTGGCGTTGTCCCCCAGAAAACTCGTGGAGATAGCGGTCGTAGTGCTCGGGCTCCAACCCTACCCGCGCGAGAACTTCTTCCACCTGCGCCCGCACGTCCCCGGGTGCGGCCAACCCGTGCTCGAGCAAGGGCTCGGCAATTGCGTCTCCTACTCGCATCTTGGGGTTGAGGGAACTGAACGGATCTTGAAACACCATTTGCATCTTCGGTCGAAGGCTCCGGAGTTCGCGCCGCCCCAGGGCGTACACGTCCCTTCCGCGGTAGAAGACGGAGCCTTCCGTTTTAGGGACGAGGCGGAGGAGCGCCCTGCCCACGGTAGACTTACCGCTTCCCGATTCGCCTACGAGGCCGAGGACCGACCCCTGTCGAATGCGAATGTCCACGCCGTCTACCGCCCGAACGTACCCTACGGGACGGCGGAGAATCCCTCCGAGGATGGGGAAGTAGACACGAAGGCCGTCGGCAACGACGAGGAAATCCTTCCCAGGCGACAAAGCGGTCGCGTCGGGTTGCGCGAGCGTCACGCCTCCTTCACCTCCAGGTGACAGGCGACGAAGTGCCCCGGGCCCACCTCGACGTAGGGTGGGAAAACGGTGCGGCAATGCGGCATGCGGAAGGTGCAGCGGTCGAAAAAGGCGCAACCCGGGGGAAGATTGAGGAGGTTGGGAACCTGTCCGGGAATCGCGTAGAGGCGGCGCTCGCGCCGGCCGATCACCGGCTTTGCGCGCAACAGTCCACGGGTGTAGGGATGGCGAGGATCGTCGAAAATCGCCTCCACAGGTCCCGCTTCCACGATGCGCCCCGCGTACATGACGAGTACATAGTCCGCCATCTCGGCCACGACTCCGAGGTCGTGGGTGATGAGGAGGAGGGCCATGTTTCGTTCCTCGCGCAAGGTACGGAGGAGGTCGAGAATCTGCGCCTGGATTGTCACGTCCAGGGCGGTCGTCGGCTCGTCGGCGATCACGAGATCCGGGTTGTTTGCGATGGCGATGGCGATCCCCACCCGTTGACGCATGCCGCCCGAAAGTTCGTGGGGGTACGAGCTCACCACGCCTTCCGGCCGCGGGATCCCCACCTGCCGCAAAAGTTCCACCGCCCTCTCCCACGCCTCCTTGCGGTCAAAAAGGGTGTGGGCGAGCAGGGCTTCCGCGATTTGTTCGCCGACAGGGAGGACGGGGTTGAGGGCGGTCATCGGCTCTTGAAAGACGAATCCGATTTCTCCTCCGCGGATTCGGCGGAGCTCCCGTTCCGGAAGCCGGACGAGTTCGCGTCCTTTAAAGAGGATTTCTCCGCCTACGATCTTCCCAGGAGGGTCGATCAACCGAAGGAAGGATAGGGCCGTCATGCTCTTTCCACTTCCGGACTCACCGACCAAGCTCACCGTCTGTCCGCGCTCGACGGTGAAGCTCACCCCGTCGACGGCCTTCACCACGCCTTCCGGCGTAAAGAAGTGCACGCGCAGGTCCCGAACGTCCACGAGTGGCTGCGTCATCGTCGGCCTCCTTCTCCTACCGCACCCGACGCTGCGTGCGGGGGTCCAACGTGTCGCGCAGGGCGTCGCCAAGGATGTTGATCGCGAGCACCGTAACGAGAATCGCTACGCCGGGAGGGATCCAAAGCCACGGCCTCTTTTTGAAGTCGATGAGGTTATTGGCGGCGGAGAGCATCTGCCCCCAGGAAGGCGTCGGCGGGATCACCCCAAGGCCGAGAAAGCTCAACGCCGACTCGACGACAATCGCCCCAGCGACGGCGAGGGTGCCGCTCACGATGATCGTCGCGGCAACGTTGGGAAGAAGGTGATGCAGGAGCTTCCGCCGATCGGAAAGGCCCAAAACTTCGGTGGCGAGCATGAACTCCTGCTCCCGCAGGCTCAGTACCTGGCTTCGGACCAGACGGGCCAACCCCATCCAACTGAGGCCGCCGATGAGAAGCATGAGGACAAAGATGCGCTTTTCGGGAGGGAACTTGAGGTCGGAAAGAACCGCGCCTACTGTGATGAAGAGGGGAAGGGCGGGCAAGGCGAAGAGGATGTCCACGAGGCGCATGAGCAAGGTGTCCGTCCAGCCCCCGTAAAACCCCGCGAGGAGACCCACGGTAGTCCCGATGGCGACGAGGATGGCTGTGGCGATGATCCCCACGGTGAGCGAAATCCTCCCACCCTCCATGAGGCGAAGGAGGACGTCCCGACCAAGGTTGTCGGTGCCCAACCAGTGTTCGGCACTGGGCGGACGGTTCCCCTGGGAAACGTCCGCCTTTGCTCCGGCATACGGGGAGAGAAGCGGACCGACAAAGGCGAAAAGGAACATAAAGACGAGGAGGGAAATTCCCACAATCGCACGGGGGTTTCGGATGAGGCGTGCGAACACGTCTCCCCACTGCGAACGGTGGCGCCTGCGGCCCTTCGACGGCGGGTGTCCCCCTACGCGTGTTTCCTCCCCACGCCCGTCCATGTGCACTCCCTCCTGCGACTCGTCGGATTGTCTATCTGTGGCGTACGCGCGGATCGGCTACGCCGTAGAGGACGTCGGCGAGGATGTTCGCGAGGATCGTGAGAACGGCGAGAAAGAGGGTAAACCCCATGACGAGCGGGTAATCCCGGTTGTATACCCCGCTTAGGGCTACCTTGCCGATCCCCGGCCAGTTGAAGATCTGCTCCGTGATCATCGCCCCGGCGAAGAGGCCGGGGAGTTCGAGGGTGAAAAGGGTGATGAGGGGGAGGAGCACGTTGCGGAAGACGTGCTTCTGAAGGACGATGCGCTCCCGAAGGCCCTTCGCCCGTGCCGTACGCACGAAGTCCTGACGGATCACCTCGAGGACGTTGGCCCGAACGTAGCGCGTGAGGCCGCCGATGCTGAGAAGCGTGAGCGTAAGCACCGGAAGGACCATGTGGTGGGCCACGTCCAAAATGTGCTCCCACCCCGTAAAGTCCGAACCCGTCGTCGTCATCCCGCCCAAGGGAAAGATGGGGATGTCCACGGCGAGCCACTTGAGAAGGAGAAGGCCGAGGAAAAACGAGGGAAAGGACATCGTAGCGTAGACGAAGAGCGTGACGAGGGAATCGAACCAACTGTATTGTTTTAGGGCGGAAAAAAAGCCGATGAACAGGGCAAACAGCCATTCGAAGAACATCACCGTAGCGGCGATGAGGAAGGAATTCCACATAAACGTTTGAATCACTTCCGTAACCGGCTTTTGAAACATGTAGGAGATGCCGAGGTCCCCCCGCAAAACCTGACCCATCCAGTGAAGGTAGCGGAGGTAAAGCGGCTGGTCGAGGCCGTAGAGGGCACGGAGTTCCGCAATCCTCTCGGGCGTAATGTTTGTGTCATTCAGGATCCGCGAGGTAAAGACGTCCCCGGGGGCAAGGGAGTAGGCAAGAAAGATCACGATGGAGGCGCCGATGAACGTGGGGATGCTTTCGAGGAGTCGGCGCACGACGTAGCGCCACATTGGCGCACACCTTCCTTTTTCACCCAAAACTCGACGTGAGGGCAAAGGGCGCCGCACGCCCGGATTTCGGGCACGCGGCGCCCCGAACTCCCTAAGTATCAAAGTCACTCTTTTACGTGCACTTGGGGCAGGGAGTTCGTGAAGTCGTAGAAGGGCGTGATGTCAAAGCCCGTGAGGCGGGCGTTCCAAGTATTCAGGTTGTAGCGCTGGTAAACGTAGAGGATCGGGACTTCTTCGTTTAGGAGTTTGTAGAGCTTGTTGTAGATCTCCTTGCGCTTCTGCTTGTCGAACTCCCGGCGGCCCTCGTCGATGAGCTTGTCGACCTCGGGGTTCGAGTAGTGGTACATCTGCTTGTTCCGCGCCCCGTTCGTGTGGAAGAGGGAGTACGGGTCCGGATCGTTCCCGAGGCCGACGGCGAGGAAGGCGAGGTCGTAGTCTCCCTTGTTCATCTTCTCGATCATCGCGTTGAAGTCGAGCTGGTCGACGACGAGGTCTATGCCGAGGGTCTTGTAGCTCTCCTTTGCCAAGGGGACGAGGACCTGGTTTACGGGGTTCGGATGCGAAGCGACGTAGTGGAATTCGAGCTTCTTCCCGTCCTTGTAGCGATACCCGTCCGAACCCATCTTCCACCCGGCTTCTTCGAGAAGCTGCTTGGCCTTGTCGAGGTTGTAGTCGTAGTGGGTGAGTCCCGCCTCGTCCGGGTACCCCCAAGATACCTTGGTCTGGGGAACGTCGATTACCTCGGCAAATCCCTGGAAGGCGCCTTGGACGACGGCCTTGCGGTCGAGGCCGTAGAGGAGCGCCTGACGCACGCGTTTGTCCTTGAGAATCTCGTTGTTGTGGTTTACGGAGATGTAACCGAATCCGTTGTTGAGGAGGAGGTTAATGTCGAGGAACCCGTAGTCGAGAAGCGCTTCGAGGTTATCGCGGTTGACGGTGATCCCTTCTTCAAAGTCCGTGTCCCCGGCTCCGAGGAGTTGGAGGTTGGTTTCCTGGGTGGTCGGTTTGACGATCACCGTCTTCATCTTGGGCATCTTGTCCTTGCGCCAGTAGTTCTCGTTAGCGACGAGGCGCACTTCCTGGTCAGGGACGAACTTCTCGAGCTTGTAAGGGCCGCTCCCAAGGGGTTTCGAGAGAAGTTCTTTCACCTTGGACAGATCGCCCTTTTGGAAATCCTTACCGTAGTAGTGCTTGGGAAGAAGCGGAACGGTGAGGTAGTTGATCGTGATCGCCAAGGGCTCTTCGACTTCTACGCGCAGCGTGTGCTCGTCAAGTACCTGTACGCCCCGAATTTCTTTTACCTTCCCTTCCTTATCCTCGTGGTATTCCTTGGCCCCTACGATCTTCGCGGAGAGCATGTTGACCGGGCCGTCGTACGTCGGATCGAGCGTGATGTAGAAGTAGAACTCCGCGTCCCGAGCGGTGATCGGCGTTCCGTCGGCGAACTTCGCCTCGGGGTTGAGGCGGAAGACGTACGTCTTGCCTCCGTCTTGAATCTCCCACGTGGCCACGTCGGGGACTACGGAACCGTCCTTGTCGACCTTTCCCAGGGCTTCGAAAATCAAGGAGTTCACGTAGTCGTCGTACGCGGAATCGACGTACGCGGGGTTGAACTTCCCCTGCGGTGCCTGCATGCCGAGGATAATCGTATCCGTGCGTTCCTTGGACTTCGCGGGAATCTTGGACGGATCCGGAGCGGGGTTGTAGCCGATCTTCAGGTCTTCGGGCTTGAGCTTCTTCTCCGAACTCGGCGGGCCCCCTTTGCTGCAGCCCGCAACGGACAAGGTCATCACGAGCACAAGCGCGAGAAAAATCCCCCACAGGCGGCGCATGCCATCTCCTCCTTTGTGCGGATCGAATCCCCCTGTATGCGCGTGGAAACGCTTGCGGCGATTGTAGCAGACGAAGCAGGAATATGCAACAATTGTGACCATTGTCACAAGAAGACAAAAGCGCAAATTCACAAGAAGGATACAAAAAACCCCCGGCTGAGCCGGGGGGAGGAGACGTATTTCCCGGAATTCGACAAAGACGAAAAGATTCCGCACGCATGCGGGGCTAGAAGAGCTGGCGTTCAGCGCGGCTCGCCCCAGCGTACGACGATCTTCCCGAAATGTTCGCCCGCGGCGAGGCGTTCGAGGGCTTCAGGGAGACGTTCGGCAGGATAGACTCGGTCGATCACCGGGCGCACGCTGCGCCCGACGACGAACTCCCCAAGCAAGCGGTGAAACTCCGCCAGGGACCCCATCGTCGTCCCCAAGAGGGAGTACTGTCCGTAAAAGAAGGGGCGCAAGGCGAGCTGGACTTCACCTCCGTAGGCGGCAGCAAACGTCACGATGCGCCCGCCCGGCCGAAGGGAGGCGAGGCTCTCAGCAAACGTGGCCCCGCCCACCGCTTCGAGGACGACATCGACGCCGCCTGCCTCGCGCCGGACGTCGGCTGCGAAGGATGCGCTCGAAAAGGCTCCCGACGCGCCGAGCGCAAAGGCGCGAGCCCGCTTTTCTTCGTGCCGAGAGGTGACCCATACCCGCGCGCCCTGAGCCACACCTAGCTGCAGCGCCGCCAAGGCTACGCCGCCGCCGATCCCCGTGATGAGAAGGTCTTCCCCCGGTTTGAGTCCCGCACGCGTGAAGAGGGCGCGGTATGCGGTGAGGAAGGCGAGGGGGAGGGCCGCCGCCTCTTCCCACGTCAAGCCGCAAGGGAGGGGGACGGCGTTTTCTTGGGGTACGACGACGGCCTCGGCAAAGGTCCCGTTGTCCGGTACGCCGAGGATGCGAAACCCCGGAGGAGGGGCAGAAGACGCGTCGCGCCAGCCGAGGCTCGGCACCACAAACACGCGCTCGCCCATGCGAAATGTAGGGACGCCTTCGCCCACGGCGCAAATCACCCCCGCCCCGTCAGAACCGAGGATCGTCCCGGGACGGGCTTCCATCGAACCTTCGAGAAAGTACAGATCCCTGTGGTTGAGGGCGCTCGCCGCAAGGCAAACGCGTACTTCCCCGGGGCCGGGTTCGGGAAGGGGAACCTCTTCCCACGCGAGGGGAACCCGCGCGCCGCGAAACACCCACGCTCGCATCCCATCACCCCTTTACCGGAAATACGACAAAAGGCGTCCGAGACTGCGCCCCCGTTTACACGAAGTGGCAGGCGACGAAGTGGCCAGGGGCGACCTCGCGAAGCGGCGGGGGCTCCTCCGCGCAGCGCGGCTGTGCCAGCGGACAACGCGTGCGAAACGGACAGCCGCTGGGCGGATGGAGGGGGCTCGGAATTTCTCCCGAGAGGACGATGCGCTCCCGCGTGCGCTCCACCCGCGGATCGGGAACGGGGATCGCAGAGAGCAAGGCCCGCGTGTAGGGATGAAGAGGATTCCGGTAGAGTTCGTCGCTCGGGGCGACCTCTACGAGGTGCCCGAGGTACATCACGCCAATGCGGTCGGAGAGGTAGCGAACCATGGAAAGGTCGTGGGCGATGAAGAGGTACGTAAGGCCGCGCTCCTCTTTGAGGCGGTAGAGGAGGTTTACGATCTGAGCCTGGATGGAGACGTCGAGGGCGGAGATGGGCTCGTCGGCGACGATGAATCGGGGTTCCACGGCAAGGGCGCGGGCGATGCCGATTCGCTGCCGTTGTCCCCCGGAAAATTCGTGCGGAAAGCGAAAGGCGTGCTCGCGCGTGAGACCTACGGCCTCAAGCAAGGCGTAGACGCGATCGCGCCGCTCCGCCGGAGTATTGGCAAGTCGGTGAATGTCGATCCCCTCGGCGACGATGTCCATCACCATCATCCGTGGATTCAGGGAGGCGTACGGGTCCTGAAAGATCATCTGCGCCTCACGCCGATAGCGGAGAAGGTCGCGGCCGCGCAAAGCAAAGACGTCACGGCCGTCGAAGAGAACCTCTCCCGCCGTACGGTCGTAAAGGCGAAGGACGGTCCTCCCCACCGTGGATTTCCCACTCCCCGACTCGCCGACGAGGCCGAAGGTCTCCCCTTCGCGAATCGCAAAGCTCACATCGTGCACCGCCCGAAGGACCTGGCCGCGCCGAAGGTGGAAGTACTTGCTCAGGTGCTTTACCTCGACAAGGACCCGGCTCACGCCTGACCACCTCCCTGAATGGCGGGGGCGATTCGCGGCGCCGCGGGGTGGTGGAGAAAGCAGCGGGCCCCGTGCGTCGGCGAAAACCGATATTCAGGCGGCGAAGCCTGACGACAGATTTCCATGGCAAAAGGACAACGGGGATGGAAGGCGCATCCGGAAGGCGGCTTGAGGAGATTGGGAGGGCTTCCCGGGATGGAAACGAGCGGTTCCCGTCGATCTTTGTCCAGACGGGGAAGGGAATTGAGAAGCCCCCAGGTGTATGGGTGGCGCGTTTCCGCAAAGACCTCCTCGGTAGTCCCCCACTCCACCCCTTCGCCGGCGTACATCACGAGCACGCGATCGGCTACGCGGGCGACGACACCGAGGTCGTGGGTGATGAGGATGAGGGAGGTGCCGAAGCGCGTCTTGAGCTCCATGAGAAGTTCGAGGATTTGCGCCTGGATCGTCACGTCCAAGGCCGTGGTAGGCTCGTCAGCGATGATGAGCTTCGGACGCGCGGCGAGGGCGATGGCGATGACCACCCGTTGGCGCATTCCTCCGGAAAATTCGTGGGGGTACTGGCGTACCCGGACCTCCGGTTGGGGGATGCCCACGAGCCGGAGAAGCTCTACCGCCCATTCTTCTGCCTCCCGCGCGCCCGCTCCGGTGTGCTTTTGGAACCCTTCAGCGATCTGCCGACCTATGGTCATCGTCGGGTTGAGGGCGGTCATGGGGTCCTGAAAGACCATGGCGATCTCGCGGCCGCGGACGTTTTCCCACTCGCGTTCACCAAGTTCGAGGAGATTCCTGCCGCCAAAGAGGATCCGTCCGCTTCGGATCTGGGCCGGTGGCCGGGGAAGAAGGCCAAGGATCGCCTGGGCGGTCACGCTCTTCCCGCTCCCCGATTCTCCGACTACGGCGAGCGTCTCTCCGTACCCAAGCTCAAAAGAAACCCCGCGCACAGCCTGAACGACGCCCGCATAGGTGTGGAAGTCCACGGTGAGATTTTCCACGCGCAGAAGCGGCCCTCGAGATCCGAGGGGCGGTTCTTTCGGGTGAATTGTCTCGTACGTCTGCGGCATAGCGGTCCCTCCTTACACCCGGAGCCGGGGATCGATGGCGTCGCGGAGGGCGTCGCCGAGTAGGTTGAAGGCGAGCGAGGTCAAGGTGATCGCCAACGCCGGAAAGAAGAAGGTCCAGGGAAGGATCTCGAGGACACGCCATCCGTCGTTTACGAGGACACCCCAGGAGGCAAGGGGGGGCTGCAACCCGAGGCCGATGAAGCTCAAGGCGGCCTCCGTAAAGATCACGGCAGGGATATTCATGGTCAGGCGCACGACGACAATCCCCAAAACGTTGGGAAAGAGGTGGCGCCAAAGGATCCGCCACGTCGAAGCACCCAAAGCTCGGGCCGCAAGGACGAATTCCTGGTTTTTCAAGGCGAGGACTTGTCCGCGGACGAGCCGGGCCATCGTCGTCCAGCCCGTGATCGCCATGGCGACGATCATCGTGAAGAGGCCACTTCCCAGGTAGAGCATGAGGAGGATCACCATGATGAGCCAGGGAACCCCCGAAAGGACCTCGATCGTGCGCATGACCACGCTGTCCGTAACCCCGCCCCGGAGCCCCGCCAAAGCCCCCAAGAACACGCCGATGAGGAGGTCGATCGTCGTCGCGGCAAAGGCGATGAACAAGGAAATCCGCGCACCTTGGGCGACGCGGAAAAAGAGGTCTCTGCCAAACGTATCCGTCCCAAAAGGATGGTCCCAACTTGGAGCGAGACGTGCGTTGGAGAGGTCAAGGTTGACGTCGCGGTAGGGCGAAAGCGCGGGGACGAGCAAGGCATATGCGACCATGAGGACAAGGAACCCGAGGGAAGCGAGGGCGACGGGGTTTCGACTCAGCCGCCGCCATACTTCCTGCCAAAAGGTGAGGGCAGGGCCGGCAAGTTCTTCGCGGTCTACTTCTTGGGCGAGGGGGCGAAAGAGCGAGGCGTCATATGTCTGTCCCTCGGAGAGAACGGTACCCCATTCCCCCAATGCCGTTCACTCCTTCCGTCCGGCGATGCGTATCCGAGGATCGACGAGCCCGTAGGCGATGTCCGTGAAAAAGATTGCAAGGACAAAAAGAAGGCTGTAGAAGATGGTGAGGCCCATGACCAAGGTGTAGTCGTTGTTGTTGATCGACGTCACGTAATGTTGTCCGATGCCGGGTACGCTGAAGATCTGCTCGATGATGATCGATCCGGTGATCAGGTCGACGACGAGGACACCGAAAATCGTCACGATCGGAAGGAGGGCATTTCTCAGGGCGTGACGCCAAATTACGGTTCTCCGGCTCAAGCCCTTGGCCACTGCGGTCCGAAGGAAATCTGCCCCCAAAACGTCGAGCATCGAGGTGCGCATGAGCCGGGTGACCAAGGCCACAACCCCTACGGCAAGCGAGAGCGTGGGAAGAATGGAATACTCGAATCCCCCCCAGAGGGCGACGGGTAAGACGCGTAGCTTTACCCCGAAGATGTACTGGAGAAACCCTGCAAGCACGAAGCTGGGAATCGACACTCCGAGAACAGCCAAAAACACGAGGCCGTAGTCGAGCGCCCGCGCGCGGTTGAGCGCCGCCAAGACTCCAAAAAGGAGCCCTACGGGAAGTCCGACGAGAAGGGCCTGGAGCCCGATTTGGGCAGACACCGGAAAACTCCTGGCGATGATCTCGTCGACGGTCTGGTTTTCGTACTTGAACGAGTACCCCAGATTCCCCTGAAGGAGGTTCTCCAGGTACATCACATACTGTACGGCAACGGGCTTGTCCAGGCCGTACTTCCGGTCGAAGAGCTGCTTGATCTCCGGCGTGAGCTTTTCGGGGTTCTTGTACGGTCCGCCCGGAAGGGCGTGGACGAGGAAGAACGTGAGGGTGGCGATGATGAAGAGCGTAAAGAGCATGGACATGAAGCGCCGAAACGTATACGCCAGCATCGTCCCGCACCGCCTCCGAAGTTCTTCTCCCTATTAAAGCACACGGCCTCCCAAAAAAGAAGATTTCTTTCCAGGTCTCACCGCAGCAAAAACTGTGAAGGGGCGGCAGTGCCGCCCCTCCTTGTCTGCCGTCCGCCCGGCGGAAACAGGTTCAGCGCGCGACCTTGGCCCACTTGAGCTCAATGCTCGCTCCCGTGGCGCGCATGAAGAGGCCTTGGACGTACGGCTTTTGTAGGTAAGCGACGGCGCGATGGTCGAGCGGAGCGATGCCCATGTCGTCCCGGATGAGGATCTTCTCCGCCTCCGCGTATGCATCCGTTCGCTTTGCATAATCCGTGCCGGCCGAACGGGCGAGCGCCAGTGCGTGGTCGTAGGCGGGATTCGCGTATTTCCCCCAGTTGAAAGCCCCGCCCGTCTCAAAGAGCCCCAGCCACGTCTCGGGGTCGTTGTAATCCGCCCCCCACCGGGTATAGGCGACCTCGAAGTCCCCCCGACGCATGCGTGCGAGGCGGTCCTTAAACGTCACCTGCTTGAGTTCCACCTCAACACCGAGGTTTTGCTTCCAAGAGGCTTTGAGAAATTCCGCAGCCTTACGCGCCGTCTCGTTGTCGTCATGGAGGAGGGTGAAGCGGAACTTCTCAAGCGGGATCCCCGACTCGCGCAGACCTTCCTCGAGGAGCTTCTTGGCCTCTTCCTTGAGCGAAGGATTCCCCCCGACGTCCTGAAAGAGCGGGCCGCCAAACATCTTTTTGCTCCAGTCGCGGAAGGTCGTATCCGCCCCGGCCCAAGCCGGTTCGCCCTCGGGGACGAGCCCGTAGGCAGCTGGGGAGCCGTTCTGAAGTACAGTCTCCACGTAAGACTTGCGGTCGACGGCATAGGCGAGCGCCTTACGCACCTTTGCGTTTTGAAACGGCGGCTTCTCGAAGTTGAACATGAGAAAATATGTGAAGTACTCCACAAAGGCGTGGTAGTCGTCGCGCTGGCGGTACTTCGGCGCGAGATCGCCGGAGAGCACCACGCGGTCGATCTGGCCTACTTCGTACAGATGCACGGCGGTATTCACGTCTTTCAGGACGTTCAAGGTGACGCGCTCGAGGTTTACCGAGTCCCGATCCCAATAGTTCGGGTTCTTCGTAAGTACCACGTGAGACCCGTGCACCCACTCCGAGATCACAAAGGGACCGTTGTACAAAAGTGAGGAAGCTTCCGAGGCGTACTTCTCGCGGTTTTCCGCGTAAAACCTCTCGTTCAAGGGGAAGTACGTGGGGAAGGCTAAAAGTTCATAGATGTAGGGTATGGGTTTGAGAAGCGTGAATTTCCAACGTATGCTCGTCTTTGGCCTTTGCTCCCACGGCGTCGAAGGTCACCTCGGGAACCGTTTCCAACTTTTCGCCGTAGACGACCTCCGCGGGCGTCTTGTCTCCGTACGCCTTTTGGTAACCGGCGGGATCCGACGCCTGCTCCTTTACGAGCATTTGGTAACGCTGGTAATCCGCGTACGCCTTTGCCCCTGCAATGTAGTCCGTGAGGAGAAAGGAGTACTCCGACGCCGTCTCCGGCGCGAGGACCCGTTTCCACCCCGCGAGAAAGTCTTGGGCCGTCACGGGGTCGCCGTTGGACCACTTTGCGTCCTTGCGCAGGTGGAAGGTATACACCGTACCGTCTGGTGATACCTCCCAGCGTTCCGCCATACCCGGATGAGGCTTGCCGTCCGGACCGATGCGCACGAGGCCCTCTTGCACGGCGTTCAAAATGTCGATGGATACGGCGTCCGTAGTCTTCTGAGCGTCGAGCTCAGGTGGCTCGTCCATGAGCGGAAGGCGAAGAACCTGTCCCTTAGGTGCGGAAGCGTCGGCACTTCCCGCATTGGACCCGGGAGTGCGGCCGCACCCCGCCAGAAAGAGGGCGAAGGCCGCAAACAACACAACCCATTTGCGCACGCCGTTCACCTCCGAAGGTTCGCTTCCCCCCTCTTTTAAACCCGGCACAAGAGGGGAGAGACCTAAATGCCGAAAGCGATAGAGAAAGCGGGGCGAAGCCCGAAGGCCTCGCCCCACTGCAGGGATGCCGTGGCAATCTCGAGGGATCCGCGGCAACCTCACTTCTTGGCCGACGTGTCGATGTACGCCCACTTGAACTCGAGGTCCGGCCCGGAAGCGCGTTGGATCAGGTTCTTCACATACGGCTGCTGGAGGTACGAAATCACGCGGTAGTAGACGGGGGCGATCCCCATGTCGTCCTGGATGAGAATCTTTTCCGCCTCTGCGTAAGCGTTTGTCCGCTTCGTGAGGTCCGTGCCCGCCGTCCGCGCCTTTTTGAGGGCCTCGTCGTAAGCGGGGTTGGAATACTTCCCGTAGTTGAACGGATTCCCCTTTTCAAAGAGGCCAAACCACGTCTCCGGGTCGTCGTAGTCCGCACCCCACCCGGCCAGAACTACGGTGAAGTCGCCGGTCTTCATGCGGTTCAGCCGCTCCTTGAAGACCACGGTTTTGATCTCCACGTCGATCCCCAGGTTTTCCTTCCACATCGACTTAAAGAACTCGGCGGACTTCCGGGCGACGTCGGAGTCGTCCGTGAGGTACTCGAAGGTGAACTTCGCCGGATCGATCCCCGATTCGCGCAGACCCTCTTCGAGGAGCTTCTTGGCCTCAGCCTTGAGTGCCGGGTTCCCCCCGACGTCCTGGAAGAGCGGGCCGCCAAACATCTTTTTGCTCCAGTCGCGGAAAGTCGTGTCCGCCCCGGCCCAGGCGGGCTCCGTCTCGGGGACGAGGCCGTAGGCGGGAACGGAGTCCGTCTGAAGGACCGTCTGGATAAACGCCTTGCGGTCGATGGCGTAGGCGAGCGCCTTGCGCACCTTTGCGTTGTCGAAGGGCTTCTTTTGCGTGTTGAACTGGAGGTAGAAGGTTACGTACTGCACAAAGGTGTGGTAATCGGGACGGTCTTTGTACTTGGGAACCTGTTCCGAGGCAAGTCCCGTCCGGTCTACCTTACCCGTGAGGTAGAGGTTGACCGCCGTGTTGACATCCTTCACGACGTCGAAGGTGATCTTGTCGAGCTTTACCGTGTCCTTGTCCCAGTAGTTGGGGTTCTTCGTGAGCACGACCTTGGACCCGTGTGCCCACTCCGAAAGGACGAAGGGCCCGTTGTACAGGAGGTATTGCGGATCGGAGCCGTACTTCTCCTTGTTGGCCGTGTAGAACTTCTCGTTCAGGGGGAAGTACGTCGGGAAGGCCAAGAGGTCGAAGAAGTAGGGGATCGGCTCCTTGAGCGTAATCTCGATCGTATAGTCGTCCTTGGCTTTAAGGGCTACGGCGTCGAAGGTCACCTCGGGTACCGCGTCCATCTTCTTGCCGTAGACGACTTCCGCAGGGGTCTTGTCGCCGTGTGCCTTTTGGTATTCGTCCGGCGACTTCTCCGCCTGCTCCTTGAACATGAGGTACCGCTGGTAGTTGTAGTAGTCTTCCGCACCCACGACGTAGTCTGTGATGAGGTTCGCATACTCCGCAGCCATGTGCGGGTCGAGGACGAGCTTCCAACCCGCAAGGAAGTCCTTTGCCGTCACGGGGTCGCCGTTGGACCACTTCGCGTCCTTGCGCAGGTGGAAGGTATACGTCTTCCCGTCGGAAGACACCTCCCACTTTTCCGCCATACCCGGAACCGGCTTCCCGTCGGGGCCAAGCCGCACGAGCCCCTCCTGCACCGCGCTGAGGAGCATGATGGAGATCGTATCCGTAGTCGTTTGGGCGACCATGTCCGGCGGCTCGTCGCCGATCATAAGCCGGAGCACCTGACCCTCGGAAGCCGGCGCTTGGGCCTTCCCACCGCAGCCTCCGAGTACGGCGGCCGCCGCGAAGAGCAGCGCCAGGAAAAACGCCGCCCCACGCCATACTGCGCGTCCGTGCATTCGAACCCCCCCTAAGGTCTCGCTCTCGGGCACAGCTCCTCTGGCCCGTGATGTACACTCACTATAGCGAAACCGTTTTCCAAAGGCAATGCCCGGGATGAAGAAAGATCGACACAAGAAATCCTTTCCGCGAGAGGGGGTGCCGCGTGTTCCCCTGCGATCTCCGCACGTGCCTTGACTACGGGTTTTTGGGAGGGCTCGCCCTTTTCTCGGCAGGAGGGGTCCTCTACCTGATCACCTCACCCGGCTGGGCCTTCGTCCGCTACGCCTGGCGCCAGCTGTACCCTTTTGTGTCCCCGGAACAAGACCCCCCTTTCCTCGAGAACCCCTCTCCCCTCCGCAGGGCCGCCTATTGGCTGCTCGGAATCGGCGGAGCGGTGATGCTCGTGTTCCTCGCGGCGACCCTCGGGCTGTGGCGAGAGTAACGGAAGAGCGGCGCGCGTCTCCCGGCGCGGCAAACCCCGGAAACCTGGCATCCCCCACCCGCGTACGTATGGGAGAAGGAAGGTATCGGCGAATCTGACGCACCAGCAGTTGCCCTTCCCGCATATGTACAGGAAAAGGGCAGTACAAGAGTACCTGCGGACGGAAGGCGGGAGCCCTTCCCGCGTATGCACAGGAAAAGGCGGGGTCTCGTTTTGTCACGGATTGGGCGGAGAGCTCGCTTTCGCGGATAAACGGGGAAGGGCTGGGGGGAAAGATCGCCTTCCCACGCGTGCGGGACAAAGGGAGGCGGGTGAAGTGCTCGAGTGGATGCGCGGCGTCCTCGGCCGGGCAAAGGAATTTTTCCGCGCCGTACTCTTACCGGTGATCCTCGTGTACTTCCTCCGCACGCTCATCTCGCCCACGACGTTTGACGTCTTCGTGCTCCTCGTCCTCTTTCTCCTCTACGTCGGCGCCCTCCTCGACTGGTACTGAGGGAAACGGAAGGGCGGCAGCGAGAACGCCCGCCAGGTAATCTTCGTCCAGGTACCGTTCAAACCGGCGCACGAGGTCGAGTTCGTGGCCTGCGGTGTCGGCGGGGTACCGACAAAAAAAGTCGAGGGAGCGAGCGGGGGCTGCGAGAAGCGCCCGAAGCAGAGCGACCTCGCTTTCGGCGGGCGGGCGCACCGCCGTGTACGCTTCCCACGCTTCGCGCGACCGGACAAGCCAGATCTCACCACCCCGACGAAAACGGAAGACAGGGCCGCCTGCGGTGACGGCCGCTTCGATCCCCCCGCGGAAGAAGGCCGCCAAATCGACGGCGGCCGGTGCAAACGCCACGGAACTCCAAAAGCCGAGGACGCGCCCCGCGGAATCGAAAGCGTCGGCCACGGGGCTTCCGTGGACGAGGACGAGAGGGTAAGTCTCGCCAGGCGCGACACCGTCCAAAGAGGTCCGCGCAACCTCTACGGCCGCACGCAAAAAGGCAAGGTTAGCGAAAAACAACGCCTCGACGGGGGAAGGATAGGGCGCCGAGGCGATTTCCCGTTCCCGACGGGCCATGCACTCCGCCCGTTCGGCTAAAGCCCGGCGTTCACCTTCGAGGAACGCAGCGACGGCGGAAGGAGACGCGGAGAGCGCGGTAAGTCGGTGAAGGTGGGCGAGGGTCTGCGCGGCGCGAACGCGCCACTCTGAAGCCTCTTCCGAATCGTCCCAACGGGAAGGGTACGGCGAGGGCGCTTTCGCCGGAGTCTCGTAGACGCGGCACACGGCGTATGCCGTACCGCGGACGTGTACCGTGTACGTGCCGAAGAGGTTGGGGAGCGGTTCCCACGTGGAAAGCCCCCGGCCGTGCACGTACTTGAGCGCGCGAAAGCCGGCCTCCGCCTGCATGCCCGAAGGCGCGGAAATGAGCGCGTACGTCCCCCCGCCCACGCGGAAGAAAAAGACCCCCCGTTCGTGCGGGCCGTCTTCGGGCACGACGCCGCGCATTCCCCAGTACGTCCCGAGAAGGGCCGCGGCAAACCGCGCGTCGCGTGTGACCTCCGTTTCCTTGGACCCCATCGGCCTTCACCGCCGCTCCTCGCCTTCGCGCCGCGCCGAATGGGACCCTCCGGGCGAAGAACCTTCCGCCTGCGAAGTTTCGCCTTTCCCGCCTGCGGACGTTTTTCGCCCGAGGTAGACGAAGCGGAGGGCGGAATCCTCCTTCGCCCGCTCCCGTCCCCGCGAGCGGGCGATCTGCGAAGGGAGAAAATTCCCTTTGCCGATGCGGGGCGACCCGAAAGAAGCGGTAGGGTCGACGGAGGAAGGGAATTCGTTCGTCCGGAGCTCCCCTTCGGTCGGCGGAAGGTTCTCGGGAATCTCTCGCCGCGCCTGAGCCGCGCCCCAACCGGGGAGGACGCTTCGGCCTTTCCTCGGGGAAGTTCGTCCCCGCTCCTGCCCGCGGACGGTCGCGCTTTTTCCGCCCTCCTCGCCCGTGTCTCGTGACGGTCGTCCCCGTTCCGCCTCCGCCGTAGGGGGCGCTTCTTCTACGGGAACGCCCGAAGCGCCCGCTTCGTCGCGCGCGTTCGCTCCTTCCGCCGCCTCTTTGGCCTCCTCCGTCGTTTCCCGCGTTTCCTCCGAAGGAAAGGCATCGGGTGGGGCTCCTTCTCCGGAGGGAAAGAGGAGGGCCTCCTGCGGCGACGGGGGAGACGGAGTCTCCGACGGGGAAGGAGGTTCGGAGACGGACTCAGAAAAGGCATCCGCCGACGGAGTCTCGTGCGGCCGGGCAAAGGGTTCCGGTTCGGGAGGGGGCTCCGACGAGGGAGATGGAACGTCCTCGGGAGAATACGCGAGGGCCGCAAGGGCGGGATCGTCTCCAAGGAGTTCGGGATCCTTCTCCTTTGCCTCCTGCGAATCGTCCGCAAAGGGCCAAAAACCCGTCGTTTCAAAGGAATACCCCGTGTCGACGACGGGGACGACCTCTCCTTCGGGCGAGGAGGCGATGCCCCCCAACTCCAAAACCGTGCTCAAGAGGAGCCTCTCGCGGCCGAGAAGCTCTACCTCGAGCGAGCGGATTTCGAGGAGAAGCCCCTCCCCGGTCACGCGCTCGCGGGGCACGGAAATGTCGAGCGGGATGCGGTACACGAGATGGCGCGTCGAAGGAGGCGATTCTCCCGTGCCGGATCCCGCCCCGCAAGGCCCGCCCGCATCCTCGGGATCCCGGGACGAAGTGCGGTACTCTGCGGTGAAGCGAAGGGACCCAACGATCCGCACGTGCCGCTCGTCTTCTTCGATGCGTACGTCCGGAACGAGTTCGGCACCCAAGATCTGCGCTTCGCTTTCCAGGGGTTCGTCCAAGGCGATGCGCTCTACGAGTTCAAAGGAAAGTCGTCCGCGATCGGGCATCCGCTCCCCGATCTGCCGCCGCCCGGATCCCCGGTCGGCTTCGCAAACCGGGCGCTCACCTCCCACACCATACCTCTATGCGGGAGGACGACCGGTATGCGGAATTTCGGGCTCGGGCGGGATCTTGGGCAGGATGTCCTCCAAGGTCACGCGGCGAACGGGGCGCCACGTCGCGGGATCTTCGGGCCGAAAGCGTTCGAGGTAGGCGATCACTTCGTTCGTGATCGCCGTAGGCGTTGACGCACCGGACGTCACGGCGACACGCCGCGCGCCAAAGAGCCACCGCGGATCGATCTCCTCTACGTCGGAGACGCGGTACGCCTTGACGCCGGCGATTTGCTCGCTCACCTGGGCGAGGCGGGCCGTATTGTTGCTTCGAGGATCGCCGACGACGATTGTGAGGTCGGCGCCGCGCGCCTGCTTCGCCACGGCGACCTGACGCACCTGCGTGGCGAGGCAGATCTCGTCGTGCACCTCGGCGTGGGGAAAGCGCTCGCGGGCATATGCCACGATGTCCGCCACGTCCCACTGGCTCATCGTCGTCTGGTTCGTGATCGCAATCGGCCGATCGCCAAAATCGGGGAGTCGGTCGACGTCCTCCACGGTCTCCACGAGGTAGACGTGCTCAGGAGCCACCCCCATGGCCCCCTCCGGTTCGGGGTGCCCTGCGCGGCCGATGTAGAGGATCGCGTACCCTCGCCGCGCCTTCTCCGCAATGAGTTCGTGGGTGCGGAGGACGTCCGGGCAGGTCGCGTCGACCACCGTAAGCCCCTTCTCCGCGGCGCGCCGCCGCACGGCCGGAGAAACGCCGTGGGCCGTAAAGATCACCGTTCCCGTCGCGATCTTTTCTAAGAGCGAAAGGCGGTCCGCACCGTCGAGGGTTTCCACGCCTAAGCAGGCAAAGGCCTCGACGACGTAGCGGTTGTGGACGAGCATTCCCAAGATGTACAGTGGGCGAGGCAAGGACGGATCGCGCGCGGCGCGAATCGCCTTGACCATTGCGGCGACGACGCCGTGGCAGTACCCCCGAGGCGAAATGCGGACGACTTCCACCGGTACTCCCCCCTCGCCAAGCTCCGTTCACCGCAAAACAAACTTCCCACCGGGAGGCCGCATCTTTAGCTGCTGGCACTCCCGTCGGCTTCGCGTTTGCGTTGCGCGAGCGCGCGCGGTAAGGCGCGCTCCAGCGCTTCTCGCGTGCGCTCGACGTCGTCCTCCGTGTGGGCGAGGGAGAGGAAGTGCGCCTCGAACGCGGAGGCGGGGAGGTAGATCCCCTCGGCCAGCATTTCGCGAAAGAGGTGGCGGAAGAGCGCGAGGTCTTGACGGCGGGCGTCTTCGAAGTTGCGCACGGGGCATTCCGCGAGGAAAGGCGTGAGCATCGAGCCGACTCGCTGCACGCAGATGGGAACGCCGTGGCGGGCGAAGACTTCGCGGTAGGCCTCGGCGAGGCGGGCGGAGAGACGGTCGAGGTAGGCGTAAGCCTCTGCGTCGAGGAGTTCAAGCGTCGCCCGCCCCGCGGCCATCGCCAGGGGATTCCCCGAAAGCGTCCCCGCCTGGTAGACGGGCCCCGCCGGGGCGACGAGCTCGAGGAGTTCCCGCCGGCCCCCATAGGCGCCCACGGGGAGGCCGCCGCCGATCACCTTGCCCATCGTCGTGAGGTCCGGCTCCACGCCGTAGAGCCCCTGTGCCGAGGCGGCGTGGACGCGAAAACCCGTCATCACCTCGTCAAAGATGAGGAGCGCTCCCGCCTCGCGCGTGAGCCGCCGAAGCCCTTCGAGGAAGCCGGGCACCGGCGGAACGACGCCCATGTTGCCGGCGACCGGCTCTACGATCACCGCGGCGATCTCTTCCCCAAAGCGGCGGAAGAGCTCTTCGACCGCGGCGAGGTCGTTGAAGGGGGCCGTGAGGGTGAGCCCCGCCGTTTCCCCCGGCACGCCCGGACTGTCGGGAAGGGAGAGGGTCGCCACACCTGAGCCGGCCTGGACGAGGAACGGGTCGGCGTGTCCGTGGTAGCAGCCCACGAACTTCACGATTCGCCTGCGTCCCGTCGCGGCCCGGGCCAGGCGTACGGCGCTCATCGTCGCCTCCGTTCCGGAGTTCACCATGCGGACCATCTCCACCGAGGGAACGCGCCGAACGATCTCTTCCGCGAGGAGTACCTCTTCTTCCGTAGGCGCCCCGAAGCTCGTCCCCCGCTCGAGGACCTCGCGGACCGCCCGAACGACGTGCGGGTGCGCGTGGCCCGCGATGAGCGGACCCCAGGAGAGGACGTAGTCGAGGTAGCGGTTCCCGTCTACGTCGTACAGGTACGCCCCCTCTCCCCGGGCAATGAAGCGCGGGGTAAGTCCCACCGCGCGGAAGGCGCGCACGGGGCTGTTTACGCCCCCCGGCATGAGTTCTACCGCGTGACGAAAGAGCTCTTCCGAACGCGCAACTTTTTCGGACATGGAATCCCTCCTTCGTCCTCTACTCTACCGCACCGTCCACCTCCATACCGCATGCAACGGATACAAAAAGCGGGGGTCTCTTTTCCCACGCGTCGACACGTCGCATTTAGGTCCCCTCCCACCCTCGTCCGACGAAGCGATTGGCGTTTTTTGCACCGCCCGTCTCCCGTAGGGCTCGCAAGAAGCATCGTCACTCCGATCGCTCCATGAACGCTCGCGCGAGGCCAAGACTCCGTTTCATGCTGACGAACAGGACGGAGCCGTTCAACCGGACGCTAAATCCAACCTCTTCGACGTCGGTTCGAAGTGATTCGCCTTCTCAATTTACACTCCCCGAAACTTGGCCTTTGCTTCGAAAAGCGCCCGGAAGACGCCCCAACCAGCGTCGGTAATGTGGCGCGCGAGGCGGTCGTTCTTCAGCATCCCGACAACGTTCAAACTGATGGTCGTCGAGCGCTATTCTAGCGCTATTTCTCACGTATGATGAAATTCATGTGTGCGAAGGGAGGCTTGTCATTTGTGGACGAAGGTATCGTTAATCTGGACGCCCGACGGTTGTACTGTGTGCCGATGGTGCGGCGCTTGCCATAGGACGGTACTGATCCATTGGTGTGGTATGAGCGGCTAGCGGTGGATGCTCAAGCTAGTTTTTTTCTCGAAAGCGGGGGCCAGGGGCGATACACATTTCTCGGTTACGGCGAATCACTCGTGATAGGCAAGGGTGACCTCTTGACAGTGACGCATGGTAGGACAGCGGCGCGGTGGCGTGGAAACCTCCTCGCACAGTTGCGGGGGGGTCCTCGCCGCACGCCGCGCGCCGAGATGGCCTGGGCTGCCGCCCTTTTTTGGCGGCTTTGTCAGGTACGTAGCCTACGACGCGGCGCGGGCCATCGAGCGCCTTCCCGTGCGGGCCGTTGACGATTTAGCCCTGCCCGAGGTGTACCTGATGGAAACG
>NZ_RBIJ01000002.1:0-6499 GCF_003633725.1 Brockia lithotrophica
TCCGCCGCTAGGTAGCTTGCGCTACCCCGCTCGACTTGCATGTATTAGGCGCGCCGCCAGCGTTCGTCCTGAGCCAGGATCAAACTCTCCGTAAAATCCCTAGCCCAACCGCCCCCTCCGGCTACCCCCCTAAGGACTTCTCCCCAAAAAGGGGCGCCCTCGAGAACCGGCCGGCTAGGTCTGTCAAAGGTGCCTTAGTCCCCTAAGACACCCTCTCCGTTCCTTCTAGGGCTCGTGTAGACTGTTCTGTTTTCAAGGAGCCTTCGCCTCTCGCGACAGCAATAGATACTATAGCAGGGGGATCAGACGATGTCAAGGGGGAGAAACGAAGTTCGCCACTCTTTTTTTCCCTCCCCCTTTGCCCCGCACTCAACCGTCCCCGAGAAACTTTTCCCGGACACGCTGCCAAAAGGGAAACGGGCGGTAGCGGGCGAAGCGGACCTTTTCTTCCGCTACCTTTCCGCGGATCCGCCGAACCTTCGCGATGTGGTGGGCACGGCCGTCTACTCCGATGAGGAGCTCTCGACCTTCGTCGAGGGGAAAGAGGTCGAGCACGTGATGGCTCGGAATCACGAGCGACCTGCCGAGCGTACGGTACTCGATGTTGTTTACGCCCGCGATTTCGGACAGCTGAAGAACTTCGAGGGAGGGATGGATTACGCTGCCTCCCACGGAGTGGGTATACGCCGTCGAACCCGAGGGGGTGGCGAGGATGAGGCCGTCACCGCGAAATGTCTCGAACCGCTTGGCGTTTAGCCAGACGTCTAGCACGAGGGTACGGAGGGAGGGGCTTCGGACGATGATTTCGTTGAGGGCGAGAAAGCGAAGGTACGTCCCGTCTTCGATTTCGATTTCCACCCGCACGAGCGGATACTCCACGATTCGCGGGGTTTCGTGAAGGATGAGCTCGATGAGCCAGGCCACCTCGTGGCGCTTCCAGTCCGCGTAGAACCCGAGGCGTCCCGTATGCAACCCCACGAAGGCCACCTGCGGGTACTTCGGGTAGTACGTGTGAAAGGCCTCGAGCATCGTGCCGTCCCCGCCCACGGCAACGCATAGTTCCGGATACTCGCTCTCGCTCCACCCTTCCTCTAAAAGTGCATCGCGGATCCTCTGGGCGAGCTTCTCGCTGTCTCCGTCTCCCCGCGTTACGAGAGCAAACGTCTTCACCGTCCTCCCCCTCACCCGGCCGTTCCTATCGGCAGTCGTGGCAGGTTGCCAAATCTCGCCCTTGCTCGGATATCCGCGCCTCGGACTACGGTTCCTCCGGCGGCAAGCGTCGCTCCCACGCGCTCAAGTAGCGTTCGCCTCCGTCCGGAGCGAGGGCGACCACTGCACTCCCTGGCGGAAGTGCTTGGGCCAGCCTTTCGGCGGCGAAGAGAACCGCGCCGGAGGACGGTCCGAGAAAAAGTCCCTCCGTTCGCGCGACGCGGAGCACCGTGCCGTACGCGTCTTCGTCGGACACGGCAACGACCTCGTCCACGGCGTCTCGGGGATAGAGGGGCGGAACAAACCCCGCGCCGATCCCGTAAATCGCGTGATTTCCAGCCGGACCTCCGGAGAGCACCGGAGAGCCCAGGGGTTCCACGGCGACGAACTTGAGGTTCGGCCGAAAAGGACGTAGTCCCTCGACGAGTCCCCGCAAGGTCCCGGACGTTCCCACGCCCACGACTACTGCGCGAACGTCTTCCAAGGCGCCCATCTGGGCGAGCAACTCTCGCGCCGTAGTGGTTGCGTGCGCCAGGGGGTTCGCTGGATTGTCGAACTGCGAGACGAGAAAGGCGTTGGGGAGATTCCGGGCGATCCTTTCCGCCTCGCGCACGGCCCCCTCCATTCCCAACTCCGCCGGCGTGAGTACGACCTTCGCTCCGTACACCTCGAGGAGAAGGCGGCGCTCGCGCGGCATGTGTTCCGGCATGACGAGCACGAGCCGGTACCCCTTTACGGCGGCGACGACCGCAAGGCCGATACCCGTATTGCCGGAAGACGCCTCGACGAGGGTCGTCTCCCCCGGACGAATCCGCCCTTCCGCTTCCGCCCGTTCGATCATCGCCCGTGCCGCCCGATCCTTCACACTTCCGCCGGGATTGTGGGTTTCGAGCTTTACGTAAATCCGACGTCCATCCGGGGAAAAGCGCCTGAGACGAACGAGGGGCGTGTGCCCGATGAGGTCGAGGGTGTCTTCGACTACGCGCATCCGGTTACCGCTCCCCGCGACACTCGTCTCGGAGCCGTCCGGAACCGCAGACCGGACGGATTGGCTTCATTGTACACCAAGCGAGAACGGAAAGTCCGCCGCCCTTGGCGGGTCGGGCTAACCTCCGAAGAAGGGAGGCGAAGCCGATGCCGCGTCCGAGTCTAAAGCCCGTACACCTCCGCCATTTTCGCCTCGAGATAGCGGAGGAGCGCCTCCGGACCCGGAGCCTTCCCCGTCGCCCGCTCGAGGAGCTCGGGAGGATCGTAGAGGTTCCCCTGGGTGTGAACGCGCTCCCGAAGCCAGGAGAGAATCGGCGCAAAGTCGCCCACGCGCACGCGTTCCCAAAGGTCCGGCACGTCGCGAAGGAGGGCCTCGAGGAGTTCTGCGGCGTAGACGTTGCCCAAGGTGTACGAGGGAAAGTACCCGACCATGCCGTGGGACCAGTGCACGTCCTGAAGGACACCCTCGCGGTCCGTGGGCGGTTCGATTCCGAGGAGCTTCCGCATCTCCGCGCGCCAAGCTTCGGGAAGTTCGCGTACGGCGAGTGTTCCGGCGATGAGGTCCTTTTCCAACCGGTAGCGGAGGAGGACGTGGAGGTTGTAGGTGACTTCGTCGGCTTCCGTGCGGATGAAGGAACGGGCGACGCGATTGGCCGCGCGGAAAAATTCTTCGGGTGTACGTCCGGCGAGGGACGGAAAGTGGGCGACGAGGCGCGGCGCAAAGTACTCCCAAAAGGGGGCGCTTCGCGCGAGGACGTTTTCCGCAAACCGCGACTGTGACTCGTGAACGCCCAGGGAAGCCGCACTCATCAGGACGTAGGGTTCGAGTTCCTCCGGCAGATTTTGTTCGTAGATCGCGTGGCCGCCTTCGTGGACCGCCGAGTACAAGGCGTAGGCGAGATCGTCCTCGGCATAGCGCGTTGTAAGCCGCACGTCCGTGGGGTGAATCCCCATCGTAAAGGGGTGGGCGCTCGTATCGAGACGGCCGCGGGCGAAGGAAAAGCCGATCGCCTCGAGGACTTCCCGGAGAAAGGCTTCCTGTGCGGCGCGGGGGAAAGGGCCGCCGCGGAAGGCGTCGGGGATCTCCTTCCCGCTTCGTTCGATGCGCGCGAGGAGGGAGGTGAGCCCTTCCTCGAGGCGGGCGAAGAGGAAGTCGAGGCGGGCGACGGTGAGCCCGGGTTCGTACACGTCGAGCAAGGCGTTGTACGGATGTCCGCGGTAGCCCCAGCGCTCGACGAACTCGCGAAGGAGGCCGACGATTTCCTCGAGAAGCGGAGCGAAGTCCGCAAACCGGTCTTCGGCGCGCGCCCGGCGCCATACGGCTTCCCCGTTCGCGGTCAGCTCGGCGAAACGGCGGTAGCGGTCCTCAGGGATTTTGCGCAGGCGGTCGATCTCCCGCCGGAGAACCACGGCCATGCGCGCCGGTGGGCCGGACAGTCTCCCGTCGCGGGCCGCCTCTTCGAGGACGGCGACGTCGGCGTCTGTTTCCGGATCCGTGAGCATGCGGTGCCCGTAAGCTGCAAGGGTGGCAACCGCCCGCGCACGGGCGGGTACGCCCTCCGGGGGGATCATCGTCTGAAGGTCCCACGCCATGAGCGATCGCGCCTGACCGATGTGCGCGAGCTCGCGCTGGCGCGTGAGAAGACGTTCGAGGGCTTCTTGGGGCGAACGCCGGGTCATGCAGACAACCCCTTTCGCTTGGAAAAGTAGGCAACGAGCTCCGGATCGTCTATGAGCACGGCTCGAACGGGCGATGCCTCGACGTCGACGAGGGAAAGAGGCAGGGCAAAAAAGGCGTACACCCCTTCGGGAACCTCGGCGAGGTTCAACCCTTCGTAAATCGCAATTCCGCGGCTCAAGAGGATCTTGTGCGTCGGGTGGCCGGGTTGGTCGCGCTCGATCCCGAGCGCGTCGATCCCGACGCCCCGAACCTGCAAACCCGCCAAAAACTCCGCCCCGTCGGCGGCGAGGTAGGGAAAGTCCCAGAGGAAGCGTTCCACGAGCGAACTCCGCGTCCGAAGGAGGACGAAAGTTCCGCGGAGCTCCGCGCGCCAGGCTTCTCCTTGCTCGGAAGACGGGGCAGCAGAGGGAACGGCTACGAGGGCGTGCAGCCGTTCGCGCAAGACCGCGGCGCCGATCCCGCCTTCCCGATCGGCGAAGTCCGCCACATACGCGATGCCGAAGAACCGTTCGGGGGCAAGGGCGTGAACCGCGGGGCCTTCCGGAAGCATGTGGAGCGAGGCGTCGAGGTGTGTGCCGGTGTGCACGTCCAGATCGATGCGCGTTTCCCGGGCGCCGCTTCCGTCGGCGGCGAAGTCGCGGACGACCGTAAAGCGTGGACGTTTTTCTTCTTTATCCTTGTACGTGAACATCTCCGGGTGAATAGGACGCGACACGTCGTACACGCGCACCGGTCATCCTCCTTTCCGCGATACGGGTGGAAAAGAACCCGCTTGCCCGAACCGCGCCCCCGCTTCCCCTCACCGACAAAGGCATCCGCTTAGGGGAGGACGGGTGCCCGTTCGTCCACGAGAGAGGTAAACGGAAGCCCGTGTCTGCGGGCGATGCGCTGGGCTTCTTCTGGGCCTTCCGAGCCTGCCGGGTAAAAGGCGAGACCCTCCTCGCCGGCCGCTGCAAAGAATTCGGCGATCGGATCGACCCAACGCCAGGCGGCCTCGACTTCGTCCCAACGGGTGAAGTTCGTAGGGTCGCCAACGACGACGTCGTAGAGGAGGCGCTCGTACGCCTCAGGGGTGTTGAAGCCTATGGCCTCACCGCGGGAAAGTTCCATGGCCGTGGGAACGAGCTGAAAGGGAGAGCGCGATGCGCGCACGTTGAAGGTGAGGAAAATCCCCTCGTCCGGCTGCACGCGAAGGATGAGGCGGTTGGGGGCGAGTTCTTCGCCCTCGATTCCAGAAAGCGCCTTCACCGTAAGCGGTAGGGTGTGGAAGTGGATCACGATGTCCGTCCGTTTGCGCGCCAGGCGTTTGCCCGTGCGCACGAGGAAGGGGACGCCCCACCAGCGAAAGTTCTCGAGAAAGAGCACGGCCGCGACATAGGTTTCCGTCGTGGAAGAGGGGTTTCCGATCTCCTCCCGGTACCCGGGGACGGCCTCGCCGAGGGTGACACCCGAACGATATTGGCCACGGACGACGAAGAGGGGGACTTCTTCCGGACGATAGATCCGGAGGCTCCGAAGAGCCTTCACCTTTTCGTCGCGGATCGCTTCGGGTTCGAAACGTCCGGGCGGCTCCATCGCCACCATGGCGACCATCTGGAGGATGTGGTTTTGCACCATGTCCCTAAGCGCACCGGCCGCCTCGTAGTACCCTTTGCGGTCGCCCACGCCCACCGTCTCGGTGGCGGTGATCTCCACCTGGGCGATGTAGTGGCGGTTCCACAAGGGTTCGAAGAGGAGGTTGGCAAAGCGGAGAACGGCGATGTTCTGCACCATCGCCTTCCCCAAGTAGTGGTCGATGCGGTAGATGTCCCGTTCGTCGAAGGCGCCGAGAAGCGCGGCGTTGAGTTCCCGGGCGGAACGGAGGTCCCACCCGAAGGGCTTCTCGATTACCACGCGGCGAAATCCCCGGCTCTCGAGAAGGCCGCTCGTCCGCAGGCTCTGGGCAATGGGAGCAAAGTGCTGGGGGGCGATGGAGAGGTAAAACACGCGGTTCCCGGACAGAGAAAATCTTTCCTCGACCTCGGCGATGCGGGCCGCGAGCTTCGCAGTCTCTTCGGGCTTGCCCACATCGGCGGACAGAAAGAAAAAGCGCTCCAAAAATGAACTCGCCGCCTCCCCGTACAGGGCAAAAGGACGGTATTCGTTTACCGCCTTGCGCACGAACTCGCGATAGGCCTCGTCGTCAAACGGACGGCGAGATACCCCGACTACGGCCATGCGTCCCCGTAGCTCCCCGCTTCTCCAAAGTTCGTAGAGGGCGGGGTAGAGCTTGCGACGGGCAAGATCTCCCGTTGCCCCGAAAAAGATGAAGAGAACGTCGGGAACGTCTACCTGTCGATGCACGTCGCCGGCCCCCTTGCACACGTCACCGTGGAGCTCTCCTACGATCATCGTACCTCAGATCGCGCAAAATATCTCGCCCAAGATTCCCGAGGCAAACCCGCGGCGAAAACGAAAAACACGCCCCTAGAGGGGCGTGCTTCTTTTCTGGAGGGCGGTAGGATACAGCAAAAAATACTTCCGATAGACTTGGTGCCGGTGACAGGGGTCGAACCTGCACGGGGGGTCACCCCACGCGATTTTGAGTCGCGCGCGTCTGCCAATTCCGCCACACCGGCAAAC